>CAZKQR010000010.1:0-27932 GCA_964554965.1 uncultured Cytophagia bacterium
CCACACACCAGCAGAAAGATCCATGGTGGCTCAAGCCACCGGCTTGTGCCATATAAAAACGCCATCCAGGGGATTGGGCCACATAACGTCAGAACGATCCATGGGTGGCCCCAGCCATCGACTTGTGCCACAATTCATTTGAGCAAAAGCTTTTTCACTCCTTATTCATGGGGCATTTTTAAAAAAGCGGGCCGGCCGGTTTCTCAGGCCAGGAGACGCGGTCGGAGGCCACCTCTTTCTGCAGTTTAAAGCCGAGCATCTTGTAGACCAGCTTGGCTACATTAAAGGGAGAATTGCGGTCAAATCGGTTGAACGCCAGTTCAACCACATCAAAGCCCACCACCGTTTTAGTGCGGAACACGGTGTGGAGGATGTCCAGCCCTTCGTCCCAGGTGAATCCGCCGGGTTCCGGTGTGCCGGTGCTGCTGATGACGCTGAGGTCAAAGGCATCGACGTCCACGGTGATAAAAATGTGTTCCGGCAGGTTCTGCAGCGCGATTTTCCAGTTGCACAATTTTTTGCGCAGGCTGTGCATGGTGCACACCGCCATATTTTCCCGGCGGATGCGGTCCGCTTCTTCGCTGCACATGGCGCGGATGCCCAGCTGCAGCGTGTGCGGGGTCATCTCGCGAATCCGCGCCATCACCGACGCATGGCTGAAGCGGCTGCCCTCGTAGCTGTCGCGCAGGTCAGAGTGCGCGTCCAGTTGCACGCACCCCAGGGTTGGATATCTCTCCTGCAGCGCTTTAAAAGTGCCGCTGCTGATAGAGTGGTCGCCGCCGAGCACGACGACGAATTTGTCTTTTTCCAGCAGGGCTCGGGTGGACCGGACCATTTGTTGATGCATGGCGGCAGGGGTTTTGGGCATGGCCGGTGCCGCCAGGGTCACGATGCCCATGCGATAAGGTTCTGCCTTGAGCACTTCATCGTAAAACTCTACATAGCAGGAGGCGTCCAGGATGGCCTGCGGTGCACGTCCGGCGCCGTGGCCGTAGGAGACGCCGCCTTCGTAGGGAAACGGCAGCACGGCCACTGCGGCGTCCTGAAACCGGCAGAATTCCGGATCAGGGCCAAGAAATTGTTTGCGGTTGAGTTTCATCGGTTTTTCAGCATTTGTTGGGTGAAAGCCGGCAGCCGTTCTGCCAGGGCCTTGGCCGGCCGGGGTTTGCATTCGTTGATGACAAAAGCCGCCAGCAGCGGAAAGACAATCGAGTATTCGCCCCAGATCTGCACCAGTTTTTCCTCACCGGTGGAGCGGTATTTGCCCCAGGTGACCGCTTCGCTGAAGGTGCAGCTGGAGAGACTGCCTTCCCGTTCCACGGCGGTGGTGATCTGCAGACCGCGATCAGCGCCTTCAAAGTCAATGCCGAGGATCTGGCTGATGGTCGGCCCGGTCTGCTGGATGAAATTTTTCGGACCGCCGCCGCCCCATTCGACAAAGCCGCTGGCCTTGGCTGTATAGCTGATGGCAGCGGAATCGAGTATGTCCTTTTGACCGGAGAGGAGCACAGGATATCCCTCCAGGTCGGTTCTGGCCAGGTTCATGGCGATGGAGTGATTGGACAGCGAATCCCAAAAGACCGGCACAGATGCTTTGGCCGCAGCGACGAGGAAGCTGCGTTGCGGATGCGGGGATCGTTCCGCAGCCCACAGGCCGAGCTGCCGGTTGAACTCCCAGCTGCTCAGGGATTTTCCGGCGAGCTCTGAGTATCGCTCGCGGACAAAGACGCGGATCAGCTCATCCTGGGCCTCCAAGGTCTCTTTTTCGCGAATGCCGATGTCGTAGATGCGGGTGTCGCCGTGCCGGCGCAGCCGATCATCGTCGGCCTGCGGCGAGATGGCCTTGACCGGCAGATCGAAGGCAAAGTGCAGGTCGTGGTACACCTGTGCGCCGGTGGAGCAGATCACATCGATAAATCCCGCTTGCAATAAAGAGATCACCATGCCGCCCATGCCGCCGGCGATGCCGGCGCCCGAGATGCCCAGCCAGATGGTGTCGCCGTCGTCCACCATGCGCTGAAACAGCCGTGCGCCGCGAAAGACATTGCGCGCCTCGAACGAGGTGCGGCCCATGAGCTGCAGCAATGCGCTCACGCTCACACCCGGGCGAAGCGGTTCAGGGATGATATCCGGTGCATCGTGGAACAGAGAGTTGTCATGGCCCATGATCAGTCCCATTCTTTTGGTGAAATAAAAAACCCTGTTTTCCATCGCGCGCCAGTAGGGACAGCGGGAGAAGTAAAACAGGGTGAAACGATTAATCCATCAACATGACGGCGCAGGCCAGCACCGTGGTCCACAAGCCGTCCTTGTGGCCTTTTGCCGACTGGGCGATGCTGCGGCTGGTAAAGTTGTACTCTTTGATCTGGTACAGTTTTTTTCGCTCGTTCCAGGCTACATTGGGATCCAGTTCGATGCCCAACGTGGAGGCGAGCATGGTGGCGGCGAGGTCTTCGGCAAAGTCGGTGACCTTTTTCTCCGTCTGTCCAAAGGCGTGGTGTTCGCTGATGTAGCCGTACTGCGTGGGGTTGGTGGGACGAGCCAGTCCGATGGCTGCGGACACCAGGCGGTTGGGTTCGTTGGTGCATTCGCGAGCCAGCACGACAAAGGTGATTTGGCCTGGTTTGAGTTCGTTGACGCCCTGCTTGCGGGAAATGATTTTACATCCGGGAGCGAAGATGCTCGACACAGTGACCAGGTTGCAGATTTCAATATCTGCGTCTCTCAATGCCAGCTCAAAGCTTTGCAGCTTGTTCTTATGATAGCCGACACCGTTGGTGAAAAACATCCGCTTGGGGATCAAATTCGAAATCGTTTCCAATGTTGCAGCCCTCCCAGAGGAAAGGAAAAAGAAAGGGGATCGCTCCCGGTTAGTTATGTTTGCCGATAAATTACAAATTTTCATTAATAAATACAAATGGTATCAACAGCCGCGGCGGCATGAGCGATGGCGATCAGAGGTGGGCGGCGGTTTTACGTCGCCATGCCCGGTAAAAGAACACGGCGAATCCACCGCCGATGAGCGCTGTGAGCAATTGCGGCAACGCCATGATGGAGACCAGAGCAGGGGGCAGGGTTTTGCCCAGGAGCAGCGGCAGCAGGATTCGTGCGGCGGCATAGAGCACAATGAATTTGAGCACAGAAGCGGCGGTCACAGCCAGGCCGTTGCGCAGGTAATAGCGAGTGGCCGCGCCCGCCTGACGGTCCATGATCCAGGCAAAGAGCGCAACATAGACCAGGTTGGCGACAAGGATAAAGGGGATCATGGGCGCCAGCGGCGCCGGCAGCTGTCCGCGCAGCACGGCCAGCAGCGGGGTCAGGCATCCCAGTACCGCGCCGCCGGTTGCAGAGACCATCAGGGTGGTGATAATCAGCATGAAATTAACCAGCGGGCCGGTGACCGGCTGCGGCAGGCCGAGAAGTTGGATCACCAGGGTGATGGAGAGGAGAATCATCAACCTGGTGAGAGTCAGGGTCTTGGCCATAGCGATGGGTTTCCCCTTGTCGAGCCGGCGTGTAGGAGCGGCGTCCTCATTCGGTGCGGCTGAACACGAACGGCAGATTGACGGTCACCGAACCTTCGGGAACAGGTTCGAAGCGCAGACGTCGCAGGATGTTGAGGATCTCCCGGTCGAAATCCGGTTGGTTCATGGTCGATTCCACCAGTCCGGCATTGGACACGGCGCCGTCCGGCTCGATGGTGATATCGATGCTCACCTTGCCGCGCAGGTCTGCGTTGGTGCGCAGATATTTAGTGTAGGTGTACATGATCCGGCCTTGCTGTGATTGGATGACTGCCATCACGGATTCCGAAGAGCGCCGGACCATGGCGGCCTGCGACCCGCGCATCTGGCTTGGCGCTTGAATGTTGACCTGTCCTTTTTTCTCCAGCTTGACCGTTTCCACTTTTTTAGCATCGCCGATGAGATCGTCGATGCCGCCGGTGACCTCGACGTTGTTGAGATCCAGGCCGTCGCCCTGGCCCGATCCCTGGCCGTTGCCGAGGCCGCCCCCTTCTCCGTATCCGTCGCCGTTGCCGTTGCCGCGGCTGGTCTGTGCCTGCGACATCAACCGATCCAGGTCCTGCAGAGAACGGTCATCCAGCAGCAATTTCGTATTGGCTTTATAGGTGGCGTCATCGACCGGCACAATGATGCCGAGCACGCCCGGGTTGCGCGCCGCAAGACCGCCGTACACCTTGGCGCCGCCGGGGCCGCTTCCACCCGGCGGCTCTTGAGTGATCGAGGGCGGTGTGTTCAACTCGATATATTTAACTCGTACGGTTTTCGGTTTCTCCGGCTCCGGCATCAGTGAGTTGGCGGTCCAATAAACGCCGAGGAGGATAAAGTGGATCAGGGCAGCCAGGCCCAAACCCCAGGCGGTGAAGCGGCGGCCGGCGCGCTTTAGCTCCACTGCGCCATATGTTTTGCTCTTGATCTGCAGCGGCCGGTCGATCTTGGGCTCGGGTTCATGGGCTGTTTTTTTGAACTCCTGCCACTGCTTCTCCAGCTGTTGGATCTCGCTGTCCAGATGGGAGAGGCCGCTGTGCAGTTGCTTGAGTTGGGCCAGCACGATGGATAGTTCGGTTCTGATGGCAGGCGGAAAAGAGAGTTCCAGCAGAGAATCGATCAGGTGCGGCTCGTTCATCTCTTCACGACGTTCGACCAGTCCCTGTTCTTTGGCATACCGGTAAAGTTTGTCACGGAGAAACTGGTGCAGTTGGACCATCTGTTCGCGTGTTTGTTTGATGTTGCGAAGTTGTTGCTGTATATCGTATGACATGCATTCCTCTGTTAAAACAGGCCTCTGGTCGAGCGCCGGCGCTCTTTTCTGACCTTTGGTGCGTTGATGGGCGTCCGGAGCGATCCGGGCGCAGGGCTACCGTCTAAAGAGTGGAGGGAATATTACCAGGGGATGACATCTTTGCGTTCTTGGCCCGGCGCGGTGGGTCTGGCCGTCGCCCGGCCTTTTCTTTCCACGGGTCGGAAGATCTCGTTGAAAAAGGCGCGCTCGATGTTGATGTCGTCTATCTCTGGGTTGGAGCCCGGAATGATAAAGACCGCCTGTGGCTTTTCCAGGCGACCCTCGATCTCTATCTTGTCCAGAAACACTTTGTTGTTTTCATCGATCACCGGCGCCGAGGTTTGGCTTGTGCCGGCGGCCACGGAATCCGGCTTGGCGGGTGCGGGTTTCTGCTCCTGACCGAGGCCCAGGCTTGCGCCGAGCAGCAGCAGCGTCATGGCCCATCGCCCTCCGTGGTGTCGCTTTATCATGGTACAACTCCCATTTTCGTTTAACGCCGGAGAAGCAGGCTCCTCCGCTATTCGTTCAGTTGTTCCGCTGCAGGCGAGGTTGTTTCCTTGGCGGAACCGGACTGGTAGCCCAGCTCCAGCATCAGCGTCTGCATGCGTTGCCGGCAGTGGCCGACCCAGACGTTGTCGATTTGATTCAGATGCGCCTGATCGACGGTTTTGACATAGGTGTCCAGAGCGCGCTCCTGATACGGCCGGGCGGTTTCATTCAACTTGGTTTGATAGGCGGCCAGGGCCTCTCCGGTCAGGTTCTTGGGCACCGGCGACTCTTTGAGCGCGCGCACGAACTCTTCCAGCGCCATACCGATGCGATAGGACGCGGCGGTGGACCAATCCGCGATCTGGTATTCGAGCGCATCGCGGTAGGCCTTGAACACATCTTGAAATGTTTTGCGTTTGAGCGCGATCTCTTTGGCTGAGGTCAGATTGATGGCCTTGTAGGTCTCGAATTCCAGTTCACCCAGCATGAACTGGGCTTGCGCGCTGAAATAGGCGTCCACCTGTTCGCCGCGGGCTTCAAACGTGCGATAGGTTGCGATGGTGCGTTCGTACGCGGCTCGCGCATCCTCCATGCGGCCGGCTTTGAAGGACATCTCGCCGCTCTTGTAGGTGCACTCGATCACCTCATCGGCTGTGTCCGGATACTGGGCGACGAACGAGTCATACATCCGTTTGGCGTTCAGCCAATCCTGAAGCAGCTCGTAGCAGTTGGCGGCATTTTTATACGAGGACGGCGCCAGCGGCGAGCGCGGATAATTTGCCACCAGGCCGGCATAGTGCGCGGCGGCGATGGCCCACTCGTTATGCTGTTCGCGCAGGCTGGCGGCGCGGTACAGGGCTTGATCCGCCAGTTCCGAGAGCGGTTCGCGGCGGGCGAGTTCTTCGAACGCCTGGGCTGCCAAAGTGTCGCGGCCGGCCTTCTGATATTGCAAACCGGCTTCAAACAGCGCCCGGCTGCGAATCTGGTTATCGTTGGTTTCAGCGGCCACGACCTGCAGCAGTTGGGCGGATTCCTGCGTCTTGCTCTCCCGGCTCAGATTTTCAGCCAGCTTGAATTTGGCGGCGCCGGCCATCTTGAGCGCCCGTTCGGCATATTGCACGGAATCCGGAAAATTTTTCGCCAGGGCGCTGAACCACACATCCGCTTCCGCATATTGTTCGGCCTCAAAATAGCATTGGCCTGCGTTCATGGCAGCCAGGAGGAAGAACGGCCGCTTGTTGCCGGTGGCCACGATTTTTTTGTACACGGCGATGGCCGGGTTATAGGCTTTCAGTTCGTGAAGCACTTCGCCGAATTTCAGCATCACCGCATCGAACCATTGGCTCTCCGGGAACAGCCGGCTGAAATCGTTGCACGCGCGCAGCACCTCGGCCTCAGAGGGGCGTTTCACGGAGACGATGAGCACCTCGCCGCCGCCGATGAATTCGTCGATATAGACCACCGAGCTGTCCTGAGCCGGTTCCGAACCCATATGCTGATAGCTGCAGAGCACCCGGTTATACGCCGCCTCTTCACGATACGAGGACGAATCGTACTGGCTCACCACGCGCTGATAGGCCTCCGCCGCTTCCTTGAATTTTCCCTGCTGGTAAAAACATTCGGCCATCAGATATTGCACCCGCGCCGCTTCGCCGGCGGTAGGGAATTTGGCCAGAAATTCTTCATATTTGCTGATCGCCAGCAGATAATCCCGGCTTTGGTTGCGCTTTTGCGCCTGGGATTGATAGAATGTGCCCAAATAGAGCAGGGTTTCCTGAGCGAGGGTCGAGGCGGCGTGATAATTGTCTCCCTCAGGATACTGGGCCAGCCATGCGCCTCCAGGGCCGAACTCGGCGACGATTTTCTCCCGCACCTGATTGGCGTCTTCGCTGTGGCCGTCCAATTCATAGTCCTCCACCATCCGCTGATACAACGCGGGCGCCTGCGCGTGAAAGGGGTAGAGGTCCAGGATCACCCGATGGGTCTCGATGGTCTCGCTGTAGTAATTGCGTTTTTTGTAAAGTTCGGCCAACCGCGTCAGCGCCGGCAGCGTATAGTATTTGTCCGTGCGATCGGCGAAAAAAGTGCGCGCCGCCTGCGGGCCGCCGAATTCGCTGTAGCAGCTGGCGATGTACTGGATGGACTCGGCTTTCAGATCCGCTTTGGATTTGCCGATCACGCGCGAGTCGGTCTTTTCCACCAGATCGATGTCCTCCAGCAGATAGACGAACGTCGTGATGGCGTTGCTGTAATCGTTCAGATTGTAATAGCACCAGCCCAATTTATACAGCGCCATATCGAAATAGGGATTATCCCAATGGCCGAGAAGGAATTTATATTGCTCGATGGCCTGTTTGTGATCACGGCGGTCAAAGTAATATTCTCCGATGCGGAAATGGGCCTCAAGGTTGATCAACGAGTTGGGAAATTCCGTGATCAGCTGTTGAAAGAACGTCTGGCTGCGGACAGGATTTCCCTCCTGCAGGTGGGCCATGCCCAGGCGGTAATAGATTTTATCCTTGAAGGGGATGTCGGGATGCTCTTTCAACAGCCGGTAGCAATACTCTATGGTCGGCTGCAGGCTGATCCGGGGCATGATCGGCTCGTCCGGCCGCTCGTGGTTGTCAAAGGCCTCCAACTCTTTCTCGTAGACCGTCATCGCTTTTTGATACAGCAGAGAGGAGCGGCGTTCATGCAACTCCGCCAGCTGCAGCATCACCGTGGGCACGAACTCGGCCTGGGGGTACTCGCGCACCAGCCGTTCATGATCTTCGATAATGCGGTTCAGCTTGTTCAGGTCCTGGCCCGCCTCTTTGAGAACCGCGGCCACGAACGCGCTCTCCTGCGCCGGCCCGGAGGCCGCGCCGGTAAAAATCAGCAGAGCGATGAGATAAGAGTGGATGCGAAAGGATTTCATGGTTCCAACATTTTTAGAAACATAACCCGGGAACGGCCGAACTCGGCATAGGCGCGCCAGTCGCGACGGGCTTCACGACGGTCGGCCGTCTTTTGCAGCTCGTCGATTTGACTGGAGAGGTCGTCAAAGACCCGGCGCTCTTCATGAATGCGCCGCAGCATACCCTCGCGCAGTTCCGACAACCGCCGGCCCTCTTCTTTGAGATAGTCCGGAGATTTTGCATCCACCTCCAGGGGGATGGTGTCGAGCAGTTTGCTTTCCAGAACCAGCAGGTCCATCTTGGTGTGCTCCAGGTTGGCGCTTTCCTCCTTGAGAGTGGAACGCACCTGTTCCACCATGGGAGGGATCGCCTCTTTTTTCGGAAAGATGGAGATGAGATGGTTATAGACCGACAACGCCTCGTCGTATTTTTTCAATTTCAGATAGCAGCGGCCGAGGAGGAAAAAGGCCTCCTCGGAATTTTCCGTCTGCGGATAGCGGCTGACCAGCAGGGTCAAGGGGGTGAGCGCCACATCGAACTGATTTTGCATGGTGGAAGCCCATCCGGCGGCCAGCAGGGCTGCGTCGTATTTCTCATAATTGGGGGACACGGCCATGAACTGGTTGTAGCCGGCCTGAAAATAGCCGAGTTCATAGTACATATAGCCCAGGGTCAGGTGGGCTTCGTCGATGATGGAACGCCGCTGGTCGTTGATCACGGTCAGGGCGCAGACGCTGCGCAGCGTCTGGATGGCCTTGCGTACGTTCTTCATGCGCAGATAGCAGATCCCTGTGGCGTACAAACCGTAATCGTAGTAGGTGCTTTGATCGGATATGGCACTGTACATTTTGATGGCGCGCGGATAGTCCTTATAGCGGTAATAGCACTGTCCGGCGTAATAGGACGCCGCGTCCGACACCGGCGCCGGCGCATTGGAGCGCGCGATGGTCTCATAGAATTCCAGGCATCGGGCGTAATCGGAGCGGTCGTATTCGATGCGCAGCAATCCGAGGAGCGCCTGCGGCAGCAAGGGGCTGCGGATGTAGCGGTTGATCAGATATTTGTACAGTTTGGCGGCGCCGGCCGGAAGCCCGATCTCATACAGGCACTCGCCCAAGAGATAGATCACCTCATCGCTTTTGGAAAACTGGGCATTGAAATCCATGAGGATGATCAGATCGCGGGCGCTGGTCCAATACTCCTGGCGTTCGAATTCCGTGCGGGCGTTGATCAACAGTTTTTCCGACGCGCTTTCCAACTCCGGCCCATACATTTGGCCAGTGCTCTCTGCTGTGGACAGAGCCGGAACCCCGGCGGCGAGGATACAAGTCAGCAGCAGCAGCCGGGCGAGAGGCGTGGGTTTGTCGTTAGAAAGGTTGCTTTTCCTTCTTTTCATTCTCTATGCTTTTCTTGAGCTCTTCCATCTCCTGCGCCACTTTTTCACGTTTTTTACGGATCTCGTCCAGCTTTTTCTTTTCTTCCGCCTGCAGCGCGCGGGCCTTTTTTTCCTCCGGCGTCAGCCGGGTGAACAGCGTAGTGTGGTAGCTTGCGCCGAGCAGGATTTTCCAATCCGCATAGCGCTGCAGCAGTGCGTTGCGCCCCACTTCCGCCGAGGTGGGGCGATAGCCGGTGAGACGAAAGTCGCCAGCCAGATCAAAGATAAAATTTTTATACCCTAAAAAGCGAACGCCCTGAGAAAGGCGGATAAAGTTCTGCCGCAGGGTGATGTCGGAGTGGTTGATGAAGACGTCTCCGGTAACCTCGGAGTAAAATTGATACGATCGTATCGGGAACTTGAAGCCGATGCCGGCGACCAGTTGATCCTCCTGGTCGGAAAAATACTGATCCCGCCAATCCATGTCGCGATAGCCCAGGTTCAGCGAGAATTTCAACGGCAGGGCCTGGCCGGTATTTTTCAGGTCCAGGTTGAGGATACCGAGCATGGTCCAACCAAAGGCGTCGGCGGCGTAGGGCTCGTAGAGCATCGGATGGTGCGGAGCGGTGGGGATCTGCACATAGCCGGCCATGCCTATCTGCATCGCCGACCCCTGGTTGGGTATATGCACCTTAAGGCCGCAACGGGTGTCCCCGATGGGTCCCCACAGGTCCTTCTGATTGTCCTGATAGGGCACAGTGTGGATAAAGATCTCCACCCCCTTGCTGAGGCCCAACGTCAGGCTCAGGTTGAAGGTGTTATCCTTGACCAGCACACTGTGGGTGTCGCCGACTCCGTCGGCAGGGGGGTAGTCATGTTTTTCCAGAAACAGACTGTACAGTCCGTTGATATACAGGTGCCCCGGAAAGCTGTTTTCTGCGTCGAAAAGCCGCAACTGGCCCTTGCCGCCCATCATCGTTACCTGGCTCCACACAGACCCGGCCAGGAGCAACCACAGGAGTTGAAGGGATCGCATTGTCAAAGATTTCAAGAGAACCTCAAGTTAACAGGTTGTCGCTTATTTAGCAATCTTTTTTTCCACTCGGGCAGCCCATGAAGGCGCCCTGTGGTTCAGCCGCAAACCGCTCGCCGTTCCTCTTTTATACGCAGCCGCAGGCAAATGTTTCCCAGCGCACACCATGACCGGCTTATTCTATATAGCGGCAAAGGCGGGGCGGCGCAGAAAGCAATCATTACATCATGCCTTTCCACTTGCGCAGCCACCATTCGACGATGAGGCAGGCCAGGATAAAGAGCAGCAGGGCCCCATGATTCCACAGGTCCAGCCGTTGGCTGCGGACGCGGCTGAGAGCCTGCGCCGGCAATTGGCCGCGCAGCGAGTACAGCGAGTCTGCAGACACATAGCGACCGCCGGAGACCGCTGCAAGCCCTTGCAGGAGCGGGCGCTGGCAAATGCGAACGCTGAGCTCTTCGCTGTAGGCGCCCACGGAGAACAGGCTTGTCGCGGTACCCAAAAGGGCGCCGTCTTTCTGCACTATGGCTTTTATCTCATACTCACCGGGGGATTCCGGCTGAAAGGTCGCCTCGTACAATCCGTTGCCCGCCGGAGCGGCTGAAAGGGACATGGACATCCCCGGTTTCTCCATCAACAGGGAGACCGAAGCATCTGCGACGGGGTTGAGGCGAACATCATACGCCGTGACCTGAATGGGGATCGGCTCGCCGAAAGCATAACTGCTCTTGCTCAGAGACAGGTTGACCAGCTCTTTCTTTTTCTCCATCTGCAGCCAGCGGATCAGGTTGTTGAAGAACACCCCGTAGAGCTCGTCCTCGTTGTTAATGCCTTTCATCAGCAGCGCCCATCGCCACAGACTGCTGGCCAACAGGGCGGCCGAGTTGACCATGCCGTCGCTGAATACCACGATCAGCGGCTGCTGGAGATCGGGCAGATTGGCATCGCCGGCGGCCATGGCCAGCACCTGTGCGCCCGGTCGAACGCCCTGAATGCGGTGATGCACCCAGATTGGCGGCAGCAAGTTCCATGCCGACGCACCCACCGTGCCGCTGCCCGGTATCTGCATAATCGGATGCTGGGCGCCCTCCTGGGTCAGCGACACAGTGGCCGAAAATGCATGCGTCTGGAGCGTTTCCGTTCGTATAGCCAGCCAACGCTGCCAGCGCGCCAACTTTTTCCAGTCTGTCTCAGCCCCATCCATGAAACAGATCGGCCGGCTGAGTGTGGTCCAGCTTTTTTCCACTCGATGAATCATTTCGTCCGGTGTCAGCGAGGTCGGATAGTTCAATGCGACGAGAATATCGGTGTGATCGAGGCTGTCCAGGGCGGCCGGCTGACCGTCCAGATCGTATAGACGGCCGTCTGTTCTCTGCACCAGAGTCTGCAGCCGGTAGCGCGAATTTTCCTTAATCGCGTTGGTGAGAAAAGAGATCTCCGGCGTCACGCAGCCGGCCAGCAGTGTGATCAGCAGCCGGGATTTCAGCACATCCACATACACCGTTCGCTGGTTGTTGTCCTGGGCCAATTCTTCGGTCTGTCCTGAGACTTGTACGCGCAACTTGTGCCGGCCTTCACTGCCTGCGGTCCAGGATAGAGTGACGGCCTGTTCAAAGGGCGAGCCGGCGGCCTGCAGCGTGGTGGAGGCGACGACTTTATCGTTTTCCATCAGTTGGACGGCGGCGCGGACCGTGGGCAGGCCTGTGCCGGTGACGGTGACCTGGATGGGGGTTTCTTCGCCGGTATAGACAAAGGAATTGGCCTGCACGCGGGTGATGGCTAGATCAGGCGGCGGCTGTGTGGAACCCACGCCGACGCAAAAGATCGGCACGCCGCTTTCAGCCGCGTAGCGGCTCGGATGGCCGCCGCGGGTATAGTTGCCGTCGGTGAACAGCAGGATGGCTGTGAGGTTTTCCTCGCGCAGTGTGCTATGGATGGTTTCCAATGCAGAGGTGATGTCGGTGACGTCGCCGCTGGGCTGCAGCGAATCCAGTTCGCTCGGCCGCAACGGCCGCAGCCGGCTGTCAAAGGCAAAATACTTTTGCGTCATGGAGCCGGACCATACTTGCGGCAGATCCTGACGCAGCGCTTTGGCCAGCTGCTCGGTGCGCGGGCCTTTTTGATCCACCGCAGCCATGCTGGCGGATTGATCGATGGCGACCGCAATCAAGGGGGGAACGTCCTCTTGCCAGGATGAGGTCACTTGAGTTTCAAAAAGGGCGAGCAGGAGGGTCACCAGGGCTGAACCGCGCAGGACCATCAGCAGAATGCGCAGGGGAGATGAAACGTGCGGATTCGTACGGCGATAGATGAACAGGGTTACGAGAACAGCCAGCCAGATCAGCGCAGTCAACAGATACCAGCGTCCGGAAACAGTTACAGCGATATTTGAAAGAAAGTCAATCACCCATCCACACTCCTATCATCCGCACGGTCCATGTCGGCCGTCCGTGACGCAAACAGTTTAACGTTACAGCGAAAGATTCGGCGCTACGTCCAGTTCCAGGCCCGAGCGCTCTCCGCGTGCCAGATGCACCGTGCCGGCCCGCGCGATCATGCCGGCATTGTCCGTGCACAGCTCGAATGGCGGAATCACCAGGGAGATCCGCTCCTGCTGACAGGCCTGTTCGAACTGATTGCGCAAAAAAGTGTTGCGCACAACGCCTCCGGCCAGAACCAGGGTGCGGCTCTGATGCCGGCGCAAGGCGGCCAGGCTTTTATGAATTAATACATCGACGACCGCTGCCTGAAAACTGGCGCAGATATCCGGAATCGCTGCACGCAGCGCCTCGGTGGAAAGAGTGCGGCAGTGATAGAGCACCGCGGTTTTCAGACCGCTGAAGCTGAAATTCAGATTGCCCTCTTCCATCAAAGCGCGGGGAAACGCTACCGCCGCGGCATGGCCGCGGACGGCCGATGCTTCAACCAGCGGTCCGCCTGGATAACCGAGGCCGAGCAGTTTAGCTACTTTGTCAAAAGCCTCTCCGGCCGCATCGTCCACTGTACGGCCGATCACGCGGTACTGCAGCGCTCCTTCCACCAGAATCAGCAGGGTGTGCCCCCCTGACGCCAGCAGACAGATATACGGGTAGTCCAGTTCTTCTTCTGTTGCCAGCAAATGGCCTTCGAGATGATTGATGCCGATGTAGGGCTTGCCCAGGCTGACCGCCAGCCCCTTGGCAAAACCCAGGCCGACCAATAAAGAGCCGGCCAGTCCGGGACCGTAGGTGACGGCGACGGCGTCCACATCCATCAACGTCCGGCCCGCCTGCTGCAGCGCGAGGTGCACCAGGCCGCCCAGCTGTTTGAGATGACTGCGGGAGGCAAATTCCGGCACCACGCCGCCGTAGTTTTCGTGAATCTTTTGTGTGGCGATGATATTGGACAGAATGCGGCGATCATCCGTCACCGCTGCTGAGGTCTCATCACAGGAAGACTCTATGCCCAGCAGGATCATTTATTTTTTCTTTCGAGAATCACTTTGAAACGCTTTGGTTCGATAGAGCGGAAACGAACGCCGGGCAAGGGATCCACATAGGCCAGGTAGTCGGCGCCGCCGCGATCCGCTGCGCGGGGAAAATCGATATAGGCGTTGATCTCTTTTTCCGTTAGCGTGGCGATGCGATGAACGCCGCCTTCTGCAATCAGACTCAGCGTAGCGGGAATGGCAAAAGCGCTGACCTCCTCCGGTGCGTTGATCACCCGGATCGGAATGCGGCTGATGCGTTTTTCCATCAATTTCTGCACATCCTGACTGAACGCCGTTGTCGCGGGCGACACCTCGATCCTCTGGTCCGGCGAAACGGTCAACTCGATTTCACCGGCCACCGGGTGTTTTATTTTTTCCAGCACTTTTTCTTGCGTATACACCGCGTCCATGGTGCGAATGACCGAGGCCGGCCCAGCCACGGTTACGGAATCCGGATCGAACACCGGCTCATCCACCACCGTGTAGCCGGGCAATGGTTTGATGGTGATTCGACTTTTCACCGCCACGGTTTTCTCTATCCGCTTTTCAATGACAATCGTGCGCTCCAGCGGATCGATCAGCTGCAACACCGAGATCGATTTGGCGGCGCCGCTGAGAACCACATCCTCCTTGGTCATGTGAACGGTCTGCGGTCCGATCTTCCACTCCACTTTGGGCTCCATCTGCGCTTCGCGAAATAAAAGATAGGCCAGCAGCGCCATGCCTTGGCCACGCACACGTATCTTGGCCTGCTGTGGAAACGACTCGGCCAGGATCATGTTGGGCGGACTGTCGGGTACGCGGATGGGCGCCGATACGATATGATCAAAGGTGCCGTCGGTGATCACCAGAAACCAGACGAGAACCGCAAAGAGAAACGATGCGATGTGGATTTTATATTTTTTCAACAAGAGGGAGTGCTTTTGATCGAGCGCCATATCCCGTTTTCCTATATGTTAAAAAGGGTGAACGCAGTTCGCTGCGTCACCCTTTAACATCAGTCCTACGAATGTGTGGAACAGTGCAGATTATTTCATCGATTCTTTGATCTCTCTTCCACGACTGATTTCGCCGTTGTCGATGCGGATATTGAAACCGCATTCCGGATTGGTGCACACCCACGCCTTGTACATGATGGGGGCTCCGTCCCGCCCATAGTCAGACAGGGGGATCAAAATTCCAGTTTTACATTTCAGACAGCCCGGAAACGCTTTTTCCATTGCCCTTACCTCACCTCATAGGTCCCAAACAATTCCTATTGATTAGTGTCCGATCGACCAGCTGATGGCATAGCTTCTCCGCATCGACCGGAAAAGGATGACCCTGGATTAATTTAATATATAACATAATAAAAATCAACCCTTTTTTCTTGCGCCGGCCCTTTTAATGCAAATCGTGGAAAAAAACTTGAAAAGAAGGCGCTAATGAAATATATTGTGATATTGGCCTGGTCCGGCCACAGAACCTGGAATTTCACTGATTGGAGGAGGTTATGCAAGCTGTATTGATGGTCGCAGGAAAAAGCACTCGAACCTATCCCCTCACTTTGACTCGGCCAAAGCCTTTGCTGCCCATCATGAACCGCCCTCTGATCGAGCACAGCCTGGACCAGCTTTACGGGCTGTTCGATGAGGTCATCCTTATCGTCGGTTACCGTCAGGATATGATCCGCCAGGCCTTAGGCGACCAATATCGCGGCATGCACCTCATCTATCAGGAACAGAAAGAGCAAAAGGGCACCGGCCATGCCGTATTGCAGGCACGGCCCCATATCAAAGGCCGTTTTGTGGCCATGAACGGCGATGATCTGTTTGCCCACGAAGACCTGGCCCTATTGCAGCACCACTCCTACGCCGCTCTGGCCAAGGTGGTCCCGGATCCCTCTCTTTACGGCGTCTGCATGGTGGACGAGGAGAACAACCTGCTCAATATGGTGGAAAAACCGACGCAGTTTCTCGGCAATCTGGCCAATATCGGCTGTTATATTTTCGAACCAGAGATCTTTGCCGAGCTGGAAAAAGCGCCGTTGAGCGTCCGCGGCGAGATCGAGATCATGGACGGTTTTCTGCCCATCGCCCGCCGCCAGCCCTTTAAAATTCTGGCCATTCGCGGATTCTGGCTGCCCACAGGGTATGCCTGGGACCTTTTGGCTCATCAGGAGTATTTTATGCGGCGAATGAGCGGCCAGACCGTGGCCGGCGCCGTGGAGCCCGGCGCCACCCTCATCGGTGCGGTGCACATCGGCAAAGGCACGGTGGTCCGGGCAGGCAGCTATATCGAGGGGCCGGTGATCATCGGGGAAAACTGCTTGATCGGCCCCAATTGCCATATTCGGGAGTGCAGCTCCATCGGCGACAACGTCAGGGTGGGGCAGGGCGTTGAGATTAAAAACAGCATCGTGATGTCCAACAGCCTCCTGTGCCATATGGCCTATGTCGGCGACTCGGTGGTGGGTGAAAACTGCAATCTGGGCGCAGGCACAGTAACTGCCAACTCGCGCCATGATGGCGGCCCCGTCCCTTCTGCCATCAAAGGTAAGCTGATGGACACCGGCCGCACCAAGCTGGGCGCCATCATCAGCGATTCGGTGCACACCGGCGTCCACACCTCCATCTATCCAGGCCGCAAACTTTGGCCCGGCGTTCATACTCTGCCGTCCTCAGTCGTGGATCGTGACCTGCATCCGGAGGATTGGACCTGGACCTGACAGCTGTTGTGCGGCACTATCATCGACAGACCGGAGGTGTATAACTTTCCCGACAGTGGTGTAATACCTTTTTGACACTTGACGTCGTCCCCTCTTTATCCCTTCATCCCAATCACAATAATTACAAGCCTTCCAATCCATGCCCTGCTGGTATGATATTTGTCCGCCTAACCATGGAACATTTTTACCAGGGAGATGCGGATGAAACGGATTGGCTGGCTGCTGCTGACGGCCATCTTTCTTTGCTCACAGTCGGTTGCTGCGAAAAACATGTCCCTCGCCCGTGTGTATGCCAAAGTCTGGCTGGAGGGACCTTATGATGCCGCTTCCGGCATGATGAGGCGGACGCCGGCCTATAAGGCGATTCTAGATACCCTTAAACGCGATTGGGACACCCATTTTCTCCAGACGAGTTTGAAACAACCGATCACCACGCTGGTGCCTCAGGCAATGGATTTTATTCTGGTCTATTTACGCAGCAGCGAATCTGAAGAGACGGCCCTTGCCGGCAACATCGGCATCCTGGGCGCCGATGGATTCCTCTACGATCTGTATGGAAATCCCGGCATCACTTTGAACGTCCGGCAGGGTGTTTATTACATCGTCCTGGTTCATCGCAACCATCTTCCGGTGCAGAGCAGCCGCGCTGTGGACGTTTCCCAGTTGAGCGGGAATCTGGCAGGGTGCTATTATGATTTCACCCTGGCCGCCAACTGCTATCCTGGCGTCAAAGGGGTGTACAACGAGCCGGTCAAATGGCTGAGTGCGAATGTTTGTGGTTTGTTCGCCGGCAACACCCATCAGCAGATTGGCATGGAGAGCACAGGCGGTGGTTTTGCGTTTTGGCCAAAGATCATCGCCTCTCTCGACATGACGCCGGTTCAGCAGCAGAGCGGGGATGATCCTCTCTATACGCGTGCGGATACCGATCTGAGCGGCGTGGTGATCTATGCGTTGGATGCGGCCTTTATCACGCTCAACAGCGGCGTGGCCACAGAGACGCCGATGCCGCTGCATCCCTAGAAAATCTGAGCGTACCCATCAGCGGCTGTTTTTTTAAGCGGAGTCTGCCTGCATGGCACGTTTCTTGTGTTTCAGACGACGGCGTGCGGAAGTTGGTTTTTACAAATGGTTAAAAAACAGTGAATAGGGTTTTGCTTGCGCAACGAGTTTGCCGACCGAAAGGGAAGGGGACTCTACACTCTTAACATCCAGTGGGTAAGTTGTGTCACACTGATCTGCGCCGGCGATGGCAGGGGCGGCCAACAAGCCGTCGATGGCAGCACCTGTTTGAATGATTAGGGCGCTCGTCGCCTCGGATGTATTTGACAACGGGAGGTCATTATAATGAGAATCCGATGCTTGAAAATCTGTATCGGTCATATGATCGCGATGATGGTGTTGCTGGCTGCTGCGTGGTCTCAGGGCCAGGTGTACGAAGCCTCTTTTCAGACGGTTCGTGAGGGCGACAACACCCTGTACGTCGATTTTTATCTGCGTCTGTTGCCGGGCCACTCCTCGGAAAAGCTCGGAAACCTCACGCTGTTTCTCAACTACAGCACCGAGGAGCTGACCTTTGTCGGCAAAGTGGCTGCGGATGACGGACCGTGGGATGATTCGAACATGGCTCTGCCCGGTTCCTACAAGGATGTCTCCACGCTCAACCGCGGCAATAGCGGACGTTTTTCCATCGATTTCGCCAAAGCGGTGCAGGCGCCTGAAGACGGCGGCCTTGAAGCCGTTTTCTGTCCCACGCGCATCGGCCGCATTCAATTCGTTCGTCATCATGAAAATCCCTCTTTGGAGTTTAATCCCCAATTTATCGGCTTGACCAACTGGGCTATGAACGACATCACGGCACAGATGATCCTCTCTGTTCAGCCACCACTTCTGTGTGGTGATTACGGCGATCTGCCCGCTTCCTATGATGCACCAACGCCCGCATGGCACAGGCTGCAGGCAAATTCCAGCCAGGCGGTCTGGCTGGGAAGTGCAGAGGGACAACCGGATGCAGAGCCGGGCCCTGCCTCTCCCCTGGACGGCACGGGCGATGATACCAACGGCCAACTGCCGGATGATGAAAACGGCGTTGCGGTACCAGCGATTTTGTATCAAGGTCAAACCGCTGCCATTCCCATCACCTACTCGGTGGCAGCGGGGGTGACCGCCTTTGTTCAGGGATGGTTTGACTGGAACGGCGATGGAGATTTTGCCGATAACGGCGAGGCGCCGGTTTCGCTCACGGTTTCCGGCACAGGGTTGGTCTCTCCTCAGGTCACAGTGGATGCGGTCGGACCCTACACCGGGGTCACGTTTGCCCGGTTTCGTATCAGCACGACGCCGAACATGCTGCCCTCTGGCGGTTACGACGATGGCGAGGTCGAGGACTATACTTTTCAACTGCAGGCGATGCCGGGCTGTCCGGCTGATTTCGCCATGTCCGCGGATTCTGTCTGCACGCATCAGGCTGTCGCATTCACTTACACTGGAGCTGCTTCCCCCACTCAGCTGGTGTGGAGCTTTGGCGACGGCGCCACAGCCACCGGCAATCCGGCCAGCCACACGTATCTGACCTCCGGCGTCTATCAGGTTAGGTTGCAGACCACCTGCCCGGAGGGCGGGACTGCGAGCCAAACTCAGGTGCTGGTGGTATGCCCTTCGGCGTCTGATTATACAGTCACCACACTGGTGGCGCCGGAATCATCCATCCCGCTTGGAACCGCGGTGCAGTGTTCCGCTCTGGTGGAGCCATCCGGCGATCTGCTGGATTTTATTTGGGATTTTGGTGATGGCACCACCGCTTCCGGCAACCCGGTGGTCAAGATGTACCAAGCAGCCGGTTCTTATCCGGTTTCGGTCACTCTGGTCACATCGCGCTGCGGTGAGCGAGTGTTCAGTCATCCCACTCAGATCGAAATCCTTACAGTCAATCGGGCGCCGCAGGCCATCGATGACACGCTGTATGTTACAGCGAACACCACCGCAACCGTACAGGTGCTGGCCAATGACAGCGACCCCGATGGCCATCAGCTGCACGTGGAGACCGAGGCTGTGCAGGCCCCGGCGCACGGTGTTGTGGTTTTAGGGGCGGATGGCCTCTGTACCTTCACACCGACCGCCGATTATGCCGGGGAAGATATGTTCCGCTATCGTGTCTGCGACAACGGGATGCCCTCGCTCTGCGACACCGCGACCGTCCTGGTCACGGTGGAACGGCCGGCTGTTGATCTATACGATTATGGTTCCGATGCCCTGCCGCAAGCCAGGCATCATTTTAATGAAGGAGTTTTTATCGGATTGATCAATCAGACCGGTCCTTGGGTGGACGCAGAGACGGCGCCCAATGATGGCTCTGAAAACGATGGGATCGAATTCGGGCCGACGGATCCGGGGAGCGCCTCCCTGGTGAACATCAGCGTCAGCCGCAATGGAGTCGTTGCCGCCTGGATCGATTTCAACGACGATCATGATTGGGATGACGCGGGAGAAAATATCATTCCGGCCCAGCCGATCAACGGCGGTGAGATCGCTGCTTTCCATTTTAATGTGCCTGCTGCGGCTTTAGCCGGCACAGAGATGTGGGCGCGGTTCCGCTATGCGGCCGGTGATCAGGTCCCGCCGACGGCGGCGGTGGCCAGCCCGGCCGGCCATCAGGATGCGTATGATGGAGAGGTGCAGGATTTTTATTTCCGTCTGACGCCGGTGGAGTTGACCTCCTTCAACGTCAACGGCAGCAACGGCGGCGTGCAGCTGGAATGGCAGACGGCGTCGGAAACAGAGAACCTGGGATTCGGCATATACCGGGCCGATGCGGAGGACGGGAGCTATACGCAGATCAACGCCTCGCTGATACCGGGTGCGGGCACCACCTCTTCCGCACACACCTATCGATACCTGGATATCACGGCCCAGGCCGGCGAGACCTATTATTACAAATTATCCGACGTGGATTACAACGGCCGTCTTACCCTCTATGGCCCGATCAAGATCGCGGTCGAAGGGCCGGCAGAGTATAGTCTGCAACAGAATTATCCGAATCCGTTCAATCCGGAAACCCGCATCAATTTCACCATGAAGGAAAAAGGGCGGGTTGAATTGAGCGTGTTCAACCTGCAGGGTCGAATGGTGCGGCAATTGGTGGCCAAACATCTCGGCACCGGCGTTCACTCCGTCACCTGGGACGGCAGAGACGCCAATGGGCAAGTGGCGCCTTCCGGCATCTACCTGTACAAGCTGCAGGTGAATGGTTTTGAGACCATGCGTAAAATGGAGTTCATCAAATAGCCTCTGCTTTTGAAACCGGCTGATGGCGCCACAGGCGCCATCGGCCGGTGAGTCCTGGCGCGAAAGAGCGACGTTTATCAACGCCGCTCTTTCGCGTTTAAATACCTCTTGACAAACCTGCACAAAATCCTTAATATTAATACACTCAATGACTCTGTAACCGGAGATGGCACGCTATGAAGCGTTTGTGGTTGATTTTATTGTGTTGTTTTTTACCCTCTTTTGCCCAACAGCTGACTATTCTGCATACCAACGACACTCATTCCCAATTTGAACCCGCCCCGGCTACCTGGGTGCAAAAAAATCCCAAACCGCTTATCGGCGGTATGACCGCGCTCGAGTATTTTGTCTCGAGGGAGCGAGAAAAACAGCAGCCGATCCTGCTGCTGGATGCGGGCGACATTATGACCGGCACGCCCATCGCCAAGATGGCGCGAGATGGAGTGATGGGCGGCGGTTTTATGGATATGATGAATGTGATCGGCTACGACGCCATGACCATCGGCAATCACGAGTTCGACGAGGGCCAGGAGAATCTGCTCCGCTTGGCGGCGTCCGCCCATTTCGATGTGCTTTCCGCCAATCTGTATCAGAACGACCGGCTGATCACGCAAAAGCCCTATGCCCTTTATACGGTCGGCGGCGTTAAAGTGGGGGTCATCGGTCTCACTCTTGCCAGGCTGTTCGACGACGTGGCAAAAAAGAATCTGGACGGCATTCGAGTGCAGGATCCGGCCATTGCGGCGCAGACGATTATCAATGAGATCGACCCGCAGACCGATCTCATCGTGCTCCTCACCCATCAGGGGGTGGAGGAAGACCTGGCGTTGGCTGATCGGATCCGTGGAGCGGATGTCATCGTGGGCGGCCACAGCCATTCGCGACTGCAGGAGCCGATTCGGCGCAACGGGCTGCTGGTGGTGCAGGCGGACTCCAAAACCCGCTATCTGGGCCGGCTCGCGCTGACGGTACAGGCGGATACGGTCGCAGACTATCGCTATCAGCTGATCCCCACCTGGGCTGACAGTGTACGAAAACCCAATCCGCGCATGCAGGAGCTGGTCCGGCAGTTCAAAGAGCGGATCGACGAGGAGTATGGAAAAACGCTGGGAGAGTTAAAGGTGGATTGGCGGCGCAGCAACCAGCAGGAGTCCAATATCGGCAATTATCTCACCGATGTGGTGCGCTCGTCGGTGGGCGTCGATTTCGCCGTGCTCAACAGCGGCGGAATCCGCAAGGATCTGAACAAAGGCGTGCTGCGGAAACTGGATATTGTGGAGATACTGCCTTTCTCCAATAATGTCGTCAAATTCACCTGCAGCGGCGCCGAGCTGCGGACCATCGTGGAATCCAATGCCCGCGCCACGCTGCGGCAGGAGCCCGGCATTTTGCAGGTCTCGGGATTGAGCTATGCTTTTCGAATCACCAAGGGAGGAATTGTAGAGATCCAATGGATCAAGGTCAACGGACGGGCCTTGGACGTCAACAAGACCTATACGGGCGCCACGGTGGATTTTATTGTTTACGGTCAGGCGGAAAAGTATTTCGGATTCCCGGTTCAGACCGGCGATGCCACCGGTCTGTTGCTCGCGGATCTGGTCATGGACTATGTGCAGAAACATCCTAACGTCCGTTCGAAAATCGACGGCCGCATCCGTTGCACGGATTTACGCAAAAAGAAGTGATGCCAAGGCCGCCTATCATTTGTATTGTCCAATGGAAGGAAAAATGGTCATGAAAAAACGATCCTTATTTCAAGCGCTCATGTTGGTGTTACTCGCCGCCGTGCTGTTGACCTGTGCGGTGAATCCGGTCACCGGCAAGCGGGAGTTGATGTTGCTGAGTGAAGGCGATGAAGTGGCGCTCGGACAACAGACCGATGCGGAGGTCGTCGCCACCTATGGTTTGTACGAGGATGCGGCTTTGACCGCTTATGTCGCTCAGATCGGGCAAAAAATGGCCGCACTCTCTCACCGGCCGGGGCTCAAGTACTCGTTCAAAGTCCTGGACACTCCGGTGGTCAATGCGTTCGCGGTGCCCGGCGGTTATGTTTACATGACGCGCGGCATCATGAGCTATTTGAACGATGAGGCGGAACTGGCGGGCGTGATCGGCCATGAACTGGGTCACGTCTGCGCCCGGCATACGGCCACACAATACACCCGCGCCCAGCTGGCGCAGGTGGGGCTCGGTCTGGGTTCGATGCTCTCAGAGGACTTTCGCAAATATGCCGGCATCGCCTCCTTCGGCGTTAATCTGCTCTTTTTACGCTTCAGTCGCGACAACGAACGCCAGGCGGATGACCTGGGCGTAGAGTATTCCTCCAAAACCGGATACAACGCCAACGCCATGGCCGAGTTTTTCAACACCCTGGAGCGGATGGATGGATCGTCCAGCAGCAGCGGTTTGCCGGAGTGGTTTTCCACCCACCCCAATCCGGAGGACCGCATCGGCGCTGTGCGACGCAAAACCACCGAGTGGCAGCAGAAACTCGCCACTGCAAAATTCGTCAACAACAAGGACCAGTATCTGGCGGCCGTGGATGGCATGGTGTACGGCGACGATCCACGCCAGGGGTATGTTGACGCGCAGGCTTTTTATCATCCGACCCTGAAATTTGTCCTGCCGGTGCCCAGCAACTGGACCGTCAACAACACGCCCAGCCAGCTGCAATTCCTGGCTCCGAATCAGGATGCCGCCATCATGCTGACCGCGGCCGGCGGACAAACTGCGCAAGCCGTAGCCAGCGCCTTTGTGCAGCAGTCGGGCGCTACGGTGCAAAAAAATGACGCAGTGACCCTGAACGGCCTTCCGGTGCAGCGGGTTCTGTCCAGCGTCACGACCGAATCCGGCTCATTGAATGTGCTCTCTTATTTTATCCAAAAAGATAATCTGGTCTATACGCTGCACGGCATGTCGGACCCGAGCAAATTCAGCGGCTATTCCTCGACGTTCAGCGGAGTCATGGGGCAGTTCAAGAACCTGACCGACGCATCCAAAATGCAGATCAAGCCGACTCTGTTGTCGGTGAAAATGAACAAAAGCGCCGGCACCGTGGCAACGGCGTTGCGTTCTTCCGGTGTGGCCGAGAAAGAGCTGACCACCATGGCCCTGTTGAACGGGAAAAAACTGGAAGACCAGCTGTCTGTGAACACCAAGTTAAAGCTGATCTCCAAATAACGGCTGATCATTCTTGCCGTGAGTGTCATCACGCCGAGTCGTGTACAGGAGAATGAGATGAGGGGCGCTGCAGGGATGGGAAAGCGAATGGCCGCCATGGTTCTGGCCGGTGTTGTCGTGGGCGTGCTGGTGTCGGGTTGTCATTCTGCGCGCATGGCGGTTCCCAATGAGCTGGCCGTGCGTTCTGAACAGCTGACCTGCTCCGGCAGGGGCGGCTTTAACGAAGATTTTAAATTCGGCGCTTATCAGGTTACCGATGTGCATCGCGGCTGGACCCGGCGCAACGCCTGGGGTTTGTGGCGACTCGAAAGGGCCAACACGCAGCAGAGTTATGAGTTCAGCCTGGCCGCACCAGGGGGAGGGCGGTGGAATGGACAGGCGGCCACCGGTCTCCAATCCGCGGATTTAAAGGCCGAGGCGTGGGGAGGTGACCTCACCATCGGCATCCTGTCAAATCAAAACCTGGTGGTGCGTCTGGGGCGCAGCGATGGCGAGGCCTGGACCATGGTGCTCACTCAGAGAAGCGATGAAGATCTGATGACCGGCTATCTCAGCAGCGAGAAAGAGAGCTATGAGGTGGCCGGCACGCATAAACTGGCGGGAACGCCCATGCCGTTGGCCGATGCGGCAGGCTATGTGGTGGCGAAAAACAATGTGCCGGTGGCCGCCGTGGACGTAATCAACGACGGGACCGTCTGGCTCTCGCAAGGGCTCTCCGGCTCCGAGCGGGACGGGCTTGCTGCAGCCGCCGCGGCCCTGTTGCTGTTTCAGGACCTGAGCGCCGATCGTTAACCTCCACTGCGCTTTCGCTCCAATCTTTTTATCAAGCAAAGCTGGTTGTATAAAAAACGCCTATCCCGTTTCGGGCCTAGGCGTTTTTTTATTTTCACGACTACTCGATGTTTTCGTGTGAAACCGCATTCACGAGCCTTGGCAGCCCTCAGCGCTCATTCATTCTCGATGGGCTGGGGTTTGATGCTGTCCTCGTCGGCGTCCCCCGGGGCCTCGCCGCCGCTGACCAGCTCCAGGCTGCTGCCTTTTTTGCGCACCCGGATGAGCGTACCGTCGCCGAACCGGCCTTTGAGCAGCTCTTCGGCGATGGGATTTTCCACGAATTTTTGAATGGTGCGCCGCAGCGGCCGCGCGCCGTATTGCGGGTCGAATCCGGCGTCCGCCAGATACTCTTTTGCGCCGCGAGAGAGATCGATCTTGATGTTGCGGTCCGACACTTTGGACAGCATCTCGGCGATGACGATGTCGATGATCTTGATCATATCGTCGCGGTCCAGCTGACGGAACACCACGATGTCGTCCACGCGGTTGATGAACTCGGGGTTGAACAGCTTTTTGACCTGCTCGATCAGCCTTTCGCGCATGTGGCTGTAATCCGATTGCTCGTTCGATTTGCTGAATCCAAAGGAGCCGCCGGTTTTGTTGATCTCGCGGGCGCCGATGTTGCTGGTCATGATCAGAACCGTATTCTTGAAATCGACCTTGCGGCCCAGCCCGTCGGTCACGTGGCCTTCATCGAGGATCTGCAGCAGGATGTTAAAGACGTCCGGGTGCGCTTTTTCGATCTCATCGAACAGCACCACGGCATAGGGATGGCGGCGCACTTTTTCAGTCAGCTGCCCGCCCTCTTCATACCCCACATAGCCCGGAGGGGCGCCGGTGAGCCGCGACACGGCAAATTTTTCCATGTACTCGGACATGTCGATGCGGATCAGGGCGTCCTCGGTTTCAAACAGATAGCGGGCCAGTTCTTTGGCCAGCTGGGTTTTACCCACGCCGGTGGGGCCGAGAAAGATGAACGAACCGATGGGGCGATGGGGATCCTTGAGTCCGGCCCGAGTGCGCTGGATCGCCTGAGTGAGAACGTCGATGACCGTATCCTGGCCGATGATCCGCCCTTTTAAAACCTGGCTCATTCTGAGCAGGCGGTCGGACTCGGTCTGGGCCACCCGCGTTACCGGAATGCCGGTGATCATGGACACCACCTCGGAAACATCCTCTTCCGTGACTTGGGCAAAGGCCGCGTCCTGATCGTCGTTCCAACGCCGTTTGGTGTCATCCAGTTCGCGCAGCAGGTTCTTTTCGCGATCGCGCAGAATCGCGGCTTTTTCAAAATTCTGCAGCCGCACGACCGCGTCTTTTTCCGCGCGGATGCGTTTGATCTGCTCTTCCAGATCCGTAATCTCGCGAGGCACCACGATGTTGGCCAGATGGACGCGGGCGCCGGATTCGTCGAGCACGTCGATCGCCTTGTCCGGCTGATAGCGGTCGGTGATGTAGCGGTCGGACAATTTTACGATCTCGCGGATGGCTTCATCGGTGTACTTGACCCGGTGATGGCTTTCATACCGTCCGCGCAGCCCTTTGATGATCTCAAAGGTCTCTTCGCTGCTGGGCGGATCGATGAGGACCTTTTGAAAGCGGCGTTCCAGGGCGCCGTCTTTTTCGATAAATTGCCGGTATTCATCCAGTGTGGTGGCGCCGATGCACTGCAGTTCGCCGCGCGATAACGCCGGCTTGAACATGTTGGAGGCGTCCAACGAACCGGACGCGCCGCCGGCGCCGACCAGGGTGTGCATTTCATCGATGAACAAAATGATGTCGCGGGTGCGCACCAGCTCGTTCATGATCGCTTTCATGCGTTCTTCAAATTGACCGCGGTACTTGGTGCCTGCCACAATGGCGCCGAGATCCAGCGTCACCACCCGCTTGTTGTGCAGAATGCGCGGCACCTTTTTTTCCACGATGCGCAGGGCCAAACCTTCGGCGATGGCGGTCTTGCCCACACCGGGTTCGCCGATCAGAACCGGATTGTTCTTCTTACGCCGGCTGAGAATCTGGGCGACTCGCTGTATCTCCTTGTCCCGTCCGATGATGGGATCCAGATCGCCGTGCACCGCCATCTCGGTGAGATCCCGGCTGAAATGGTCCAGCGCAGGCGTCTGCGATTTTTGCTGGCTCTCAGCAGTCGCCTGGGACTGATTAGCCCCCTGCATGATCCTGTCCAGCTCCTCAGCCACCGCCTCATAAGTGACGCCAAAACTTTTAAGAATCTGGGCCGCCAACCCCTCTTTTTCTTTCACCAGCGCCAGCAATAGGTGTTCGGTACCGATGATATCAGATTTATGCCGGTCCGCCTCCACATAAGCGCTCTTGAGGATTTTTTCCGCCCGTTTGGTGAATGGAATGTTGCCGATGGTCATGGTATCGCCGGAAACGCGCCCGGCATCCTCCACCGCGGTCTTGATCTCTTCCAGATCACATCCCAAGGCATGCAGAATCTCGATCGCAATGCCCTCCCCTTCGCGGATGAGTCCGAGCAGAAGGTGCTCGGTGCCGATATAGTCATGTCCAAGTCGCAACGCTTCATCCCGCGCAAACTGTATGACCATTTGCACGCGACTTGAAAAATTGTTTTTCATAGGAAGCTCCTGATAACGAAAAGCGTAGGAAGAATTCTATCAATGGCTCTTTAGTTTAAACAGCACCACTTCACCGGAGGGTTCCATTTTTTTCCTTCTGCGGTGATCCCGGTACAGGTTGTCTGTTTATTTTGACAATTCTCCTCTCACACTAGCCTGAAAGGTTCCAGGATAAATTCTTGGTATTATTGAGTTAATTGAGTGCGGCTTTTGGCCGGCGCGGCCGCAGGCACTCGCTAATTCTCAAATACCATGCCATAT
>CAZKQR010000011.1:0-27107 GCA_964554965.1 uncultured Cytophagia bacterium
CACCGCCTCCAATCAAAAATCCAAATTGGCCAAAGTAGTCAACAAACTCTCCTGAACGAGGAGTCTCCCGCAGGCGTTGCGCCGCGCAGCACAGAATGCGTTTCATTTGCGGAAAAGAGCTTAAAAAAACCGGCTGATCAGGCCGGTTTTTTTATTTCTGGCTGAAACGGCGCTGGGATCAGCGGCTGCCCTGCAGCATATAATTGGGCGCCTCTTTGGTGATGATGATGTCATGCGGATGGCTCTCGTGAAGCCCAGCCGGCGTGATCCGAATAAAGCGTGATTTTTTCTGCAGCTCCGCAATAGAGGCTGCGCCGCAGTAGCCCATGGCTGAGCGCAGGCCGCCGATCATCTGATAGACCACATCCGACAATTTCCCCCGATGCGGCACCCGTCCTTCGATGCCCTCTGGCACCAGTTTCTTGATGTCCCGTTCCCCTTCTTGAAAGTAGCGGTCTCCGCGGCCGCCACGCATGACGCCCAAGGAGCCCATCGCGCGGTACACTTTATAGCTGCGGCCCTCATAAAAGATGGTTTCGCCCGGACTTTCGTCGGTCCCGGCCAGCATGTTGCCGAGCATCACGGTGTCCGCGCCGGCGGCCAGCGCCTTGGCGATGTCGCCGGTCTGCTTGATGCCGCCGTCGGCGATGATCGGCACGCCCTGGCGATGACACACCTCGCAGCAATCCATGATGGCGGTGAGCTGGGGAACGCCGGTGCCGGCGACGATGCGCGTGGTGCAGATGGATCCGGGTCCGATGCCGACCTTGACGGCGTCCGCGCCGGCGGCGATCAGATCCTCCGCCGCTTCCGGCGTGGCGATGTTGCCGGCGATGAGCTCAATGGCGGGATGGGCTTTTTTAATCTGTTCGATGGTTTTAAGCACGCCCAGAGAGTGGCCGTGGGCCGTATCCACACAGAGCAGGTCAACGCCGGCGTCGATCAGCGCCGATACCCGGCTCATGGTGTCCATCGCCACGCCCACGGCCGCAGCCACCAGCAGCCGGCCGTGTTTGTCTTTGGAGGCGTTGGGGAACCGCTTGCGGTTCTGGATGTCCTTGACCGTGATCAGCCCTTTAAGCCTCTGATCCTTGTCCACCACCAGCAGTTTTTCGATGCGATGTTTTTGCAACGCCTTTTCCGCCTCTTCCATGGACACGCCCATCGGCACGGTGATCAGCTCCTCCTTGGTCATCAGCGTGCTGACGCGTTTGTTCAGATCGGTCTCGAACCGGAGATCGCGGTTGGTGAGAATGCCGACCAGCTTTTGGCCGTCGACGATGGGAATGCCGGAGATGTGGTAGCGGGACATCAGTTCCAGCGCTTCGCCGATTTTTCGGTCCGGGGATAGGGTGATGGGGTTCATGATCATGCCGGCTTCGGACCGCTTGACCCGATCCACCTCTTCCGCCTGCTCTTCGATTGAGATGTTTTTATGAATGATGCCGAGGCCGCCTTCGCGCGCCAGCGCGATGGCCAGCGCCGATTCGGTCACCGTGTCCATCGCCGCACTGACGATCGGAATGTTCAGAGTGATTTTGCGCGTCAATCGCGTTTGCACTTCCACCTCTTTGGGCAGAACCGTTGATTTGTTCGGCACCAGCAGCACGTCGTCAAAGGTGTACCCTTCGCCGATTATTGTACTCATGAGACTCTCCCTTACAATGATCCAACTGCGCGTTCCACCGCGGCCAGCAATCGCCCGTTTCGCATAAGCTGCGTCATCTGTTCAATATCTTGATACATCAATCGATCTTGTTCCATCACAGGGATTTGTTCGCGGACCAGCCGGTAGGCTGCTCCGGTGCCGGCGCCCGGCTTGAGCTCCTTGCGAAAATCCGTGGCTTGACATCCGGCGAGCAGCTCGATGGCCAGCACGGTTTCGCTGTTCTCCGTGACCTCGAGGGCCTTTCGCCCGGCGTGCGCCGCCATGCTGACAAAATCCTCCTGATTGGCCGACGTGGGTATCGAGTCCACCGAGGCCGGATGGCTGAGCACTTTATTTTCCGAGACCAGGGCGGCGGCAGTGACCTGGGCTATCATAAAACCGGAATTGGTGCCGCTTTCCGGCGACAGAAAAGGCGGCAGACCGCTCTGCACCGGATCCATTAAATTTTCCAGCCGCCTTTCCGAGATGCCGGCTAACTGGGTCATGGCAATGGCCAGCGTGTCGCTGGCCAGAGAGAGGGGCTGGCCGTGAAAGTTGCCGCCGGACAGGACCTCCTGTTGATCGGCAAAGACCAGTGGATTATCGCTGCAGCTGTTCAGCTCCACGGCCACCAGTTCATGGGCAAAGGCCAGAGCCTGACGAACCGCGCCATGCACCTGCGGCATGCAGCGCGAGCTGTAGGCGTCCTGAATTTTGCCGCACTGCCGGTGGGATTCCATGATCTCGCTGTCCGCCAACAGACGGCGCAGGTTTTCCGCCACCTTGATCTGGCCGCTGTGACCGCGCGCTTTTTGAATGCGCTCGTCAAAAGCGGTTTTGCTGTTGAGCAGGCTCTCCACACTGACGGCTCCGGCGACATCGGCCAGTTTCGCCAGCCGCTCGCCGGCCAGCAGAGCCATGGCTGCGTAGGCGGTCAACACCTGGGTGCCGTTGAGCAGGGACAACCCTTCTTTGGCCTGCAGCTCCAGCGGTTGCAATCCCGCGGACGCCAGGGCTGCTGCGCCCTCCATTTGCCGGCCATGAACCCAGGCCTGTCCCAATCCCAACAGCACCAGGGTCAGATGCGCCAGAGGCGCCAGATCTCCGGAAGCGCCCACCGAGCCTTTACACGGCAGCACCGGAATCACGTCGTGATTCAACAGCTGCAGCAGGCACTCCACCACTTCGGGCCGCACGCCAGAGTAACCGGTGCACAGCGTATTGATTTTCAGCAGTACGACGACGCGGGCGATCTCTTGGGGAATAGCGGCTCCCACGCCGCAGGCGTGGCTCAACACCAGATTGCGCTGCAGGGCGTTGAGCTCACTGTCCGGGATGTGCACCGAGGCAAGTTTGCCGAATCCCGTGTTAATGCCATACACCACTTTGCCCTGGCGCACGAAGGCCTCCACGCAGCCGCGGCTGGCGCGGATTCGCTCCCAGGCTGCCGGCGCCACCTGCACCTCGGCCTGGCCGCGGCTCACGGCGGACAGGCTGTCCAGATCCAGGGAAAAGCCGTCGAGGACGATTTTAGTCGGGTCTTTTTTCATAGAAGAATGGGTGTAGTTTAGCGATTATTTGCTAAAGAATCAACTTGATTTTTATGCGGGAGAACAGCAGCGGGAAAAAAGAGGGCATAAAAAAAACGAGGTCTGTCTTCTTTGGAGGACGGACCTCGTTTTTCCCTACATTACCCCTTCGGTTCGAAATTGATCATACAGCTTGAGAATAGCAGGCACATAGTTGCGGGTTTCGGAAACGAGCGTGCTGTGATCGCGGTTGGACGCGATCCAGATCTCTGCGCGTTTGGGACCGCCGTTGTACGCTGCCAGTCCGCCGTCATGCTTGTACAGGCTTACCAGGTCGCTGAGGTAGCGGCACCCGAGACGGATGTTCAGAATCGGGTCATTGAGCACTTGTTCGTGGGAGGTCCATTCAATGCCCTCTTGCACCGCGAGGTACGCGCCGGTGGTGGGCATGATCTGCATCAACCCCAGGGCTCCGGCCTTGGAAACCACATTGGGTTCCCAGGATTGAGCGCTTTCGTGCGTGATGGTGGCGCAAATGAAATCCACGTCCAGGTTAGAGTATTTGCGCGACATCAGATAGATCTCGTTGGCGATGGTTCGTTTGCTTTCATCGCTCATATTTCTGTTGTAGCGAGAGATGATGCCGACGATCTTGTTCAAGGTTGCACGACGCTCGCTATCGATCACTGCCAGGCTTTGTTGCTCCTGCAGAAGAACCGATAATTCCGCGGAATGGGTTGGTGATTCAAGCGAATCGGTGGAGAGCAACCGAACGCCTTGAATGAGAACAACCGTTAATCCGACGAACAAGCCGATGATCCATTTCGCCGAGGCACGTTTTGGTTGCATGATGCACCTCACCATTGGTTTGATCTGGCTTGTTTTTAATTTTTCCTGAAAATGTAGCTGGGCCATCTGGTTCATGATTGTCTGACTGCTCAGGTGGGGCCATTTTTTCATCTTTTTCATTTAGATCCTTATTTTACTTATACTTATTAATTAAGTTGCTTGTTGAACAGAGTAAGGCGCGAATATAACCAACATAGAGCAAGCCGGTTTTATTCCGGCTTCGCACTTTGATTTGTTGCAATCCTCGTGCCATTGATTAGTTTTTATGTCTTTTGGCTGTTTTTTTTGATTTTCAATTTTGTAACTGGATTAAAAACAGCAGCACCAAAGGAGGGTAAAAAACCGGAACTCTCTTTCGGCTCAAAAGAGAACTAATGAACACCTGCTTGTGGCTATTGACTTGAAATGAGGCAAGTCGCAGTCAGGATACCCCCAGGTTGATTTGTTTCTGGTCAAAAGTGGAGGGACAGACACGCGCCTGAGCACGAAAGCGCCGACGGAAAAATTTATGTATAATAAATTGTTATTAATGTTGTTAAGTCAATCATGTTCTTTTTTGTAATTAAAAAATGCACAAATTCCGGCCATGTGTGAAAAATGTATCAGTATGTAACAATTTTTCCGTTTCCCTGATCTTTTTTTATAAACACATATATAACAATTTATTATATAGCTCTGTTTGTTCGATTTGTCTCATAATGAGACGCAAAAAGAGCAGCAGAAGGGCTTTTTATTACGTTGCTGTGGTTCGCTGGCCCTGGTTTTACGCCCCGGGATCATCTGCAGGGCATAAAAAAATGTCTACAGCGTTTTGATAGATTCCGCATGACCAGCGGCCATGGTGGCCAGGTGCTGCAGCCGTTGTGGTCTGGTACGGGGCAGAGTGCGAAACGAGGGATCCGGAAGATCAGGTCGTGGTATAAACGGTTGCAGCACATAGCGTCGGCAACCGTGAATTTCCTGCAGCAATGCGTTCATGACCTCATCGTCATGATGCTCTTCGATGATCGTGGTACGCAGTTCATAATCTATGCCGGACGATGCCAGCAGTGCGGCGGAGCGGAGCACCTGTTCCGGCTGTTGCCATCCGGTGAGTTGCGGATAGCGCGCCTGACTGGTTTTGATGTCCAGGGCCACATAGTCCAGCTGCGGCAACAACGGCTGCAGCCGTTCGGGATAGGAGCCATTGCTGTCCAGTTTGATCAGGTAGCCGTGCTGTTTGATCCGGTCGATCAGCAGGGGCAGGGAGGCGTGCAGCAACGGTTCGCCGCCGGTGAGGGTGACGCTGTCCACCCAGTGGTCGCGCAGAGAGGCCAGGATCCTGTCCAGGTGTTGCCAGTCGATCCCGGTTTGCTCGGTGTTCATCAACGCGGCGTTGTGGCAGAAGCGGCAGGTAAAATTGCAGCCGGAGGTGAAGAACAGAGCGGATAGATGGCCGGCGTGGTCGCTGAGCGTAGGTTGCCTTTGCCAGGCGAAAACGGGAGAAGTCTGGGATGACATACGGTTTATATCCTCATCCGAACGAACAGCGGCCCAAAGCGATGGATGGCGATCTTCGGCACGGCGCCAAGCTATTCAGGCTTGGATTGCAGCGCTTTTTCCAGCATTCTGCGGATGAGCGCAGGGGGGATGATCCCCTTACCGGCTTCGCTGTAATCGGTTTGCACGCCGTGCCAGGAGTAGAGCAGGGATTTCTCCTCTGCCGTGGCGTTTGCGACGGGCAACAGTCGCGGCAGCGGATGAAATTCGCCGCTGATGGGATTCCTGCGGTTGATGACAAAACCGGGAACGCTGGACGGATTCATGCATTCCGTCCGGCTAAAGGCGACCAGGCCCTCGACCGTCTCCACATCATGATACACCTTTTCGAACGCCTGCCACGCCTCTTCCGTCAACAACTGGTCCAGCCGTTTGTTGAGCACGGCGCATTTTTCACACCCGGCCTTGCCGAACACATGTATCTGAAAGTACTTTTCCATGCTCCTCTTCCCTTATCCCTCGCTTACCATACGGAGACGGCATCAGCGTCTGCGGTTTCCAACACTGTTTGATCCGCGGTTTCGATCCGGTAGCGCCCGGCTTGACGTGCGGTCAGCTCGCCGAACCGTTTGGAGCGGTTCCAGTTTTCAATTTTGCTGAAATAGCCGACCACCCGGCTTTCGCCAAAGACCCGCGTCGAGCCGCAGGCGGTGCAGTGTTCTTGCAGGCCGCGCTCCTGGTGAAAGCAGTCGTAGCAGTAGGTGAACTCGGGCGAGATGGTCAGCTGGGCGCACTGGGTGCGTTTGAACGTCTCCATCACCAGATAGAGGATGGAATCCGGCGAGGGTTTTTCCTCGCCGACAAAGGCGTGCACGATGGCGCCGGATTCGATCATGCAGTGATACTGCGCCTGCTCGCGGATGCGTTCCACCAGGGAGACCGGTGCGTCAGCCGCCAGGTGGATCGAGTTGGTGTAATAGATCGAGTCGTCGTCGATGCTGCCCTTGACGATGGCGGCCGCCTCATCCCGATAGTGGATCATATCGGTTTTGGCCAATCGCCGCGCCGCGCTTTCCGCCGGCGACTCTTCCAGGCTGAACTTCATCTTGTATTTGCGGCTGAGCTTTTTAGCCTTGAGATACATGTGCGCCACGATGGTCAGTCCCATCTCCTGCGCCGCCCGGGTTTCATGCAGGGAGTGGCCGGTGAGGTACTGCACCGCATCGTTGATGCCGATCAGGCCGATGATATAGGTGCTCTTGTCCGGATCCACGTAGGGCTTGTCGTCGCAGGCCGGCCGGCCGATCTGGTAGAGTGGACGGCCGAGTTCGGACATCATCTCCTCGATGCGGCTGCGTTTTTCCAGATGCGCCTGCGCGCACAACTCCATGGTGGCCTCGATCTCCGCCAGCAGGCCCTCCAGGTCAGCCCGGCCCTTGCGGCTGGCGCGGAAGGCCGCCTGCGGGATGTTGATGGTGACATTCTGAAAGCCGCAGAAGCGCATGGATTCGGGATGGCGCAACATGCGGTTGTCGGTAATGGTGGTGCGCAGCCGGCAACAGGCGGACAGCGTCACTTCATCACGGTCGAAAATGAAATAGGAGGAGCCGTTGTGCGCCGCCAGCTGACAGGCCCGTTCGACGATGCGGAACTGGTCCGGGTCGCGCAGAGATTCTTCGTTGATGTGAAAGTCGCATTTGGGAAATTCGAAAACCCGGCCATGGCGGTCGCCGTCTTCCCACACCGACAGCAGGGCTAGGGCGAACGCCTGGGCCTCTTTTTGATAATCCCCATAGGTGACGATCTTTTCACCGCGCTCCACCAGCTCTTGCTCCACCGTTTCGTCGTACACGGTTCCGTGGGCCGCATCTTTGAGCTCGCGCAGCACCAGACGGCGTTTGCCGTTTTCATCGGCCACGTAGAGGTTCATCAACGGGTAGCCCTCGCCGTCGGTCTCGTCGCGGGTGATCTCTTCCAGCTCTTTGATCTCCCCGGAGGCGGTGCGCAGCTGATATTTGCCGCCGGGCCCGATGGCCGGCACGGATTTCATGTAGCCCGGCACGCCGGTGTGGATGTTAAAGTCGAGAAACAGGGTCTGCCCGCCGCGGGAGAAGGCGTTCTGCGAGCCGTTGAAAATCAGCTCCTGGGCGATCTGCTTGAGCTCCCGGTCGCTTTTGCCGGTCAGCAGGGGCGCATAAAAGACGTTGATGTAGGCGATGCCCAGGGCGCCGGCATAGTTGGCCTGCATCGTGGCCAGAAAGGTGTTCAGATGGCCGGTGAGCACCGAGGCGCTGCGCGCCGGCTTGGATTCGGTGTTGAGATTCAGCAGTTTTTGCAATCCGTACTTTTTGACATACTCTACTGAATGGGAGCTGCAGTACACTCGATGCGGATAGCCCAGATCGTGCAGATGGATCATGCCGGTGTCATGGGCCCGCTTGATCTCCGGAGAGAACATGGTGTCCAACGCCCATTGCTTCAACACCAGCTCGGCGATGCCCAGATTGACCGCTTCGGGGTTGTTGTTGACGATGTTGCTGTTCTCGGTCGATTTGGTATACATCAGCGCTTCGATGTAGGATTTGGGGATGCCGTACAGATTGAGATCGCGCAACTGGGAGTGATAGCCGCGTGACGCCAGTTCGTTGTTGACCAGCTCACGGATCAGCGCCGTGTTGACCGTTTGCATCTGGCTGTTGATGACCTGGTTTTCCACGACCTTGGCGATCTGATTGGCCACCTCGAGCGGCAGCTGCGCTTTGGCCAGCAGCTGTTCGACGATGCGGCTGCGGTCCCAAACGTTGGTCATATCCGTGGTCACCGATTGCACCAGCAGCAGGCTGGCATCGGTGACATCCCGCGAGGTTTCCTTGCGGCCGTCGCGCACCCGGATCTGCTTCCGCGCTTGTTCCCGCTGTTTGCGATAGCGCATGTAGGCCGACACCACCAGCGGATAATTATTTTCCGCCAGCACCATTTCCACCAGATCCTGCACATCCTCCAGACGCGGAATCCGGCGCCCCTGCTCATCGGCCTGAACGAAATATTCGTGCAGGGGATCGTTGAGCCGCTCTACGACTTGTTGCGCCATCTGAGAACCGATACCCTGGGCCGGCTTTTGCCCGGTCTCGCGGCTAACCGCCGCAAAGGCTTTATCGATGGCTGCTGCGATCTTTTCCATCTGAAAAGGAACCACGCAGCCGTTTCGTTTAAGAAAGCCTTGAAATAGTCCCGTCCCCGCCTCGAACATATACGGCGTCCTCCGTTACATTTTTTTATGTGGGTCTTTGTGGATGGTGGGAAAAACGAAATCCTTCTCCTCGCCCAGATGCTGTTCACCCGGGCATCAAAAGTAATATATATAGATTAAAACTCTTTTTCAAGTACTAAATATGGTATTTTGTATTTTTTTTAAACTTTTTCGTGCAGGCCGGCTGGAGCGGGAATTCCAGGGCCGGAGCTGGCGCCCGGCCAAAGGGTTGCAGGCGTCCGCATCTGATTGCTTGACAATCTGAAAAATCTTTGTTATGTTTTACCCAGAAGGGAGTGCCTACATGACAAACAACCGCAGACTGAACGAATGGGTACAGGGGTGGGCCGCATGGTGCCAGCCGGATCGTCTCCACTGGTGCCAAGGGTCAACAAACGAATGGCAGAGCCTGTGCAATGCCATGGTGCAACAAGGCGGTTTTATCCGCTTGAATGAAAACAAACGGCCGTCCAGCTTTCTCGCGCGTTCCGACCCGGGTGATGTGGCGCGGGTGGAAAGCAGGACGTTTATCTGTTCCGCAGACCAGGAGCAGTGTGGGCCGACCAACAACTGGCAACCGCCCGACGAGATGCAGCAGCGCTTGCGCAAGTTGTATCAAGGCTGTATGAAGGGCCGCACGATGTACATCATCCCTTTCAGTATGGGACCGGTCCATTCACCTTTTGCCTGTACCGGCATAGAGATCACCGATTCGCCGTACGTGGCGGTGAATATGGCGATCATGACCCGGGTGGGCGAGCAGGTGCTGCAGGCTCTGGGCGATCGGCCGTTCATCCCCTGCGTTCATTCGCTGGGGATGCCGTTGTCTCATCCGGCCGGGGATGTGCCCTGGCCCTGTAATTCTCAGGATAAATACATCGTTCAATTTCCCGATGAGCGCATGATCTGGTCCTATGGCAGCGGCTACGGCGGCAATGCGCTGTTGGGCAAAAAGTGTTTTGCCCTGCGTATCGCTTCGGTCATGGCGCATGACGAGGGCTGGATGGCTGAGCACATGTTGATCATGGGTGTGACCAATCCGCGCGGTGAAAAAAAATATATCGCCGCCGCTTTTCCCAGCGCCTGCGGCAAAACCAACTTGGCCATGCTGATTCCCTCGCTGCCCGGATGGAAGATCGAAACCCTCGGCGATGACATCGCCTGGATGCGCTTCGGCGCGGACGGGCGGCTGTACGCCATGAATCCAGAGTTTGGCTTTTTCGGTGTGGCGCCCGGCACTTCGCAGAGCTCCAATCCCAACGCCGTGGCCACGGTCGTCAAGAACACCATTTTCACCAATGTGGCACTGACGCCGGACGGCGATGTCTGGTGGGAGGGATTGAGCGAGAAAAAACCCGCTCACCTGACCTCCTGGTTGAATCAACCGTGGACCCCTGAGGACAAGGCGCCGGCCGCCCATCCCAACGGCCGTTTTACCGCGCCCTTGACCCAGTGCCCTTGTCTGGATCCTGACTGGGATTCGCCGCAGGGCGTGCCGATCTCGGCTATTCTATTCGGCGGCCGCCGTCCCACCGTGATCCCGCTGGTGCATCAGGCGTTCGATTGGCCGCACGGCGTCTTTACCGGATCCATCATCTCCTCCGAGCGCACCGCAGCGGCGGATGGTACGGTGGGCACGGTGCGCCGTGATCCCTTCGCCATGCTGCCGTTCTGCGGCTATCATATGGCTGATTATTTCCGCCATTGGCTCAAAATGGGCGAACGGAGTACGGCGGACAAGTTGCCGAAAATCTTTTACGTCAACTGGTTCAGACAGCAGGACGGCCGCTGGCTGTGGCCCGGATATGGCGAGAACAGCCGGGTGCTGAAATGGGTGTTTGAACGGTGCGATGGCGTCGACAACTTTCGCCGCACGCCCATCGGATTGCTGCCGCAGGCGGACAAGCTGTCGCTGGATGGTTTGGATATCAGCCGAGACGATATCGAGGAGCTGCTGGCGGTCCGGCCGGAACAGTGGCTCAAGGAGGTCGCGGATATTCGAAAGTTTTATCAGACCTTCGGTCAGCGCCTGCCGCACGAACTGGAGCGGCAGTTGACCGAGTTGGAGGGCCGTTTACAGACAGCCGGTTAACGGAGAGCGGATCCGTAAATTTTCACTTGCTCCGGCGGGTTGCCCCGCTGTCGTTTATGAACGACGCGTTCGTCCATCATAAAAAAGGAGCCGTGCTATGCGTGAAATATCGGCCAGGTTGATTACCGAAAAGGTCGCCGATCTCTGCATTCAAGCCAACTATCATCTGGGCCAGGATGTCATCGACGCGATGAAGCGGGGGCTGGAGAAGGAAGAGTCGCCGACCGGCAGGGCCATTCTCGAGCAGCTGTTGGAAAACGCCGCCATTGCCAAGGGGGGCGAGTTTCCGATCTGTCAGGACACCGGTTTTGCGGTGTTCTTTGTCGAGCTGGGCCAGGAGGTGCATGTGGTGGATGGGGGATTGAACGACGCCATCACCGCCGGCGTGATCAAGGGGTATGGTGAGGGCTTTTTGCGCAAGTCCATTGTCTCGGATCCACTGAAGCGTCAGAACACCGGCAACAACACGCCGCCGGTCATCTGGATCGACGTGGTGGCCGGCGAGCAGATCAAGATCACCATGGCGCCCAAGGGCGGCGGCAGCGAGAACATGAGCGAAGTGGCCATGCTCACGCCGGCGGATGGCGCCGAGGGGGTGAAAAATTTCGTGGTCGACAAAGTGCGGCGTTCAGGCGGCAACCCCTGTCCGCCGATCGTGGTGGGCGTGGGCATCGGCGGCACGTTTGAAAAGGTGGCGTATCTGGCGAAAAAGTCCATTTTGCGGCCAGTGGGCCATCGCAATCCTGATCCGTACTATGCCGCCATGGAGGAGGAACTGCTGGAGCGGGTGAACAAACTCGGCGTGGGGCCTCAGGGGCTGGGCGGACGCATCACGGCGTTGGATGTACATGTGGAGGTTTTTCCCTGCCACATCGCTTCCTTGCCGGCAGCGGTCAACATTCAGTGCCATGCAGCGCGGCATAAAGAGGTGATCCTCTGAACCGGATCGATCGGTCCGAGCCTTTGACGCATCAGACCATCGATGCCTACTGACCTTCGTAACAACAGGAGATTGAGGTATGGCTGACGTGATAAAACTCACCACTCCGCTGGACGACCGGCAGGTTGAAACGCTGCACGCAGGCGACAGCGTGTTGATCACCGGCATCATCTATTCGGGCCGCGATTCGGCGCATAAAAAAATGGTTGATCTGCTCGACCAGGGTCAACCCCTGCCGCTGGATCTGACCGGCCATCTGATCTATTATGTCGGGCCATCGCCGGCGCGGCCGGGCAAGCCCATCGGCTCCGCCGGACCCACCACCTCGGGCCGTATGAATCCCTATGCGCCTAAACTGCTGGCGCACGGGTCCAGAGGCATGATCGGCAAGGGGGAGATGAGCGCCGGCGTATCCGAGGCGTTGAAAAAGTACAAGGGCGTCTATCTGGTCGCTGTCGGCGGCGCCGCCGCTCTGATCGCCCGCTCGATTAAAAAGAACACGGTTATCGCTTATCCAGAGCTGGGCGCCGAGGCCATCGCTGAATTGGTTGTGGAGGATTTCCCCGCCATTGTGGCGCAGGATTGCCATGGCGGCAACATCTATCAGGAAGGCGTAAAAAAGTACGGCCGCTCCTGATCGATGGTGCGAATGCACAGTTGATTTTTCGCGCCCCCCTGCCGGCATTCCCTGTCGCAGTGGCTGCGATACGACCAGGAACAAGCGGGGTGCGCTTAAAGAGGAAATATTTTTAACGCAGCGTATTGTATGTTTAAATGGAGAACGATGGATGAAAAAAAGGTTCGTTTGTTTTTTGCTGATCAGCCGCTCGCTTTTCGCGCAGGACGCGGCGCCGGATTCAGTGCCGGCCGGTCCGTGGAAGCACAGTTTGGTGGGCGCATTGACCACTAATCAGGTCAGTTTTTCCAACTGGGCGCAGGGAGGGGAGAACGCGCTGTCCTGGGCGTCGCTGCTGGATGGTAAATCGGATTATCAAAAAAATATAATAAATGTGACCAATACCTACAAGGCGGCCTATGGCAGAACCAAGCTGGGCGACCAGGGCATGCGCAAGACCGATGATCGCCTGGAGCTGGAGAGCGTGCTGGTGCGGAAGACAAACCCGACGTTGAACCCCTACATGGCGGTGAGTTTAAAAACCCAGTTTGACCGGGGCTATGTCTATGATGCGAACGGCCTGTCCAACGCGGTCTCTGATTTTTTTGATCCCGGCTATCTCACCCAGGCCATGGGTGTGAGATATGAACCGAACCAGAGGATCAAGACGCGTTTGGGCGTTGCCCTGCGCGAAGTGCTCACCCGGCAATTCCCTCATTATGCGGATAATCCCGCGACCGCGAAAATAGAAAAGATCCTGATCCAGGGCGGTCTGGAATCGGTTACCAACATCGATCTCAAACTGGCCGAGAACATGCTGTTCACCTCAGCCATCGAATTGTTTGACCCGTTCAGCCAGCTGGATGAGGTGGCGGTGCGCAACAACAACACTCTGACCATCAAAGCGTCCAAGTGGGTTACGGTCATCATGAATCTGCAACTGATCCAGGAAAAGCGCATCACGCCGCGCACTCAGCTGAAGGAATCGATGGCCATCGGTCTGAGCTACACGTTTATCTGATGCAAGAGCCTCACGGTTCTATGGGATTCAAGGCCAACGGCCACCACACCCGGAACCGTGATTCCCGGCTCCACGTGTTGCCCGCGGAAGCGTAATCCACCAAAGTGAGGTTCCGCGGCCTGCCGAATTCTATTTCCTGAAAATCCCCCAACGTACAGGATGCGGTGCAGGAGAACCAGCAGCCCGGCCGCGTCGTGATCAGAGTCTGGGTGACGCAGGTCTCCTGCATGTGCATCGTGGGTTCGGTCTGCCGTTCCTGGCCGTGGTACCAGCATTCAAAACTGGAACCGGAGCCGGTGAGCAGCAGTTCATCGTCGAGGATGCTGCGCACGGTGTTTATCACCGCCTGCAGGTGATGCGGCTGCCTGGTGATTCGATACCATTCCAGCAATCCGTCATAACAGGACATCATCTCATAGGCTTTCTGACCGTTCTCGCAGGTCCACCAGTTCTGCGGGTGCGGGAAACGATCCGCCACGGCTGTCTGCACCAGTGCTCTGCCGATCAGGCCTGGGCCCTCGTCCGTCTCCCACTGAGCGAGGAGGTATTCGATGAATTGGCGGTATTTTTTTCTCCGCTGCGGCTGCTGATTCCGTTTTGAACGCAGAGGTCGATCTTATCGCCGAGCCATCCTTTGAGACGGACCGCACCGGTTTCAAGCGGGCGCACCGGCGTTTGCTCCTGCCCCGAAACCGTGGCGCAGAATAATGAAAGCAGAACACGCCATTGTTTGATCATGCCTCCTGGCAATAAAAGGAATTGCAGAACGATCCCGCATACAAAAAAAAGCAAAATGCCAAGCCTCATTTTGCCGGTCGCGGAATGATTCTTTTCGTTTGAAAAATAAAATGGATTGACTATCTTAACCCGAAGCCTTCATCCGCCGGAAGCGGCGCCCCAGAGGACGACGCAGCAGGCGGCAAACCGGCCTTTCTGATTTTGTCGACGCGGCTTGGTTCTGCGCGCGCTTGCATAGCCGTGCTCATCAAGTCCTGCTGACTGCTGGTCGATAACAGAGGCTCTTTATGAAGACCTATCGTTTTACCGCGCTGATCCACGGCGATCCGCATCAGGACATCGCCTTTGTCGAGTTTCCTTTTGACGGGGAGAAAGAGTTCGGCTGCAAAGGCCAGGTTAAAGTGCAGGTCACCTTTGACGGCCATCCCTATCGCGGATCTCTGGCCAGGATGGGCCGTCCGTGTCATTGGATCGGCCTGACCAAAGCGGTGCGACAGGCGATTGGAAAAAAGCCCGGTGATACGGTGCGGGTGGTGTTGCAGCAGGATACGGCGCCAAGGACGGTGGCGCCGCCACCGGAGCTCGCTGACCGCCTGAAAAACAATCCTGCGGCTGCGACGTTTTTTGCCACGCTGTCCTATACGCACCAGAAAGAGTACGTCCGCTGGATCACCGAGGCTAAAAAACAAGAGACCCGGCAAAAGCGTCTGGACAAGACGGTCAAGATGTTGTTGGATCACATCAAACATCCCTGAACCGGGCTGGCTCCCATGGCGTCGATGATCGGCCGGCCGGAGCAATGATCCTATGGAATCAAATGGTTAAGGAGGAATATGACCGGCGGTTTTGGTTGGTTGGACACAGTCGTTCTGATCGGTTATTTTATCGGCATCACTGCTTTTGGTCTGTGGATGGCGCGACGGACGCGCACCAGCGATGGATATTTTCGCGGTGAGCGCAAGCTCAGCTGGTGGATCATGGTCGGTCAGGCGTTCGGCACCGGCACTCATGCCGAGATGCCGGTGGCGCAGGCGGGCGCTACGTTTCAATATGGATTCGCCGCCATCTGGTACCAGTGGAAGAATATGCTGATCACGCCTTTTTATTGGTTCATCGCGCCGTGGTACCGCCGAAGCGAGCGCACGACGGTCGGGGAGATCGTCGAAGACCGGTACGGCAGAAAATTGGGCATGTTCTATTCGGTCTTTGCCATTCTTTTCTTTGTCTTCAGCCAGGGCGCCATGCTGCAGGGCGCGGCTAAAATCATCTCAGTGGCCAGCGGAGATCTCATCTCTTCCAACATGGTGGTCGTGGGCATGACCGTTGCGTTTCTCACCTATAGCTTTTTCGGCGGCCTCATCGCTTCGGCGTACACGGACTTTGTGCAGAGTTTTTTGATCATTGTGCTGTCGCTGATGCTGTTGCCGGCCGGTCTTTCGGCTGTGGGCGGCTTTCACGGCATGCGCCAGGTGCTGGCGCCTGATTTTTTCAATCTCTACAGCAAGGTCAGCGGATTGGATGTGTTCACCATCGCCATGCTGGCGGTCAACGGCATTGTCGGCATCACCGCGCAGCCGCATATGATCTCCATGTGCGCCACCGGCAGCACAGAGCGCGCCGGCCGCGTCGGCCAGACCTACGGCTCCATCGTCAAACGGTTGTGCACCATCGCCTGGGCTCTGGTCGGCCTGATAGTGGCAACCCTGCTGATTCAACGCGGCGCCACGATTCCGGATCCTGAGCATGCTTTCGGCTACGCCTGCCGTGAGCTGCTGCTCCCCGGTCTTACCGGTCTCATGGTCTCTGCCGTGCTGGCCGCCAATATGTCGACGTGCTCCAATTTTATGGTCAACACCGGCGCCCTGTTCACGCAAAATTTTTACCGCAAATATTTTAATCCCGATGCGCCGGATGCACGGCTGCTGCTCATGGGCCGCGTCTCCGGATTTGTGTTGACGCTGCTCGGCGTCGTCTTTGCTCTGACCGTCAAAAATGTTCTGCACGCTTTTCTCTTCACCGAGACCATGGCCGCGTTTATGGGCATCATGATTTTCGGCGGCATTCTGTGGAAGCGGGCCAACCGCTATGGCGCGCTGGTCTCGGTGATCATGTCGTTCGGTTTATATTATGGGCTGAATTATCATTCGACCGGCAAACTGATGCTGGTCTATGCCTGGCAACCTGCGCCCTTTGGCGCCGCCATGCTCGCCGGCTTTATCTGTCTGATTCTGGTCAGTCTGCTGAGCAAGGAGGAAGAGCCGGCACGCATTGCCGCTTTTTTCGACAACATGCAGCGCCTCTCCGATCGCGGAACCCCCAAACCACTGGCCAAAGAGCATGGTCAGGATCTGATCTTTGTCGATCTGCCCGGTTGGTTCACCCGTGAACGGTGGCAGGGATTTGTCAAACGCTACCGCGAGGACTGGGCAGGGTTTCTGCTCGCCTGGCTGGTGGTTGGTTGCACCGTCGCGCTGGCCTGGGGCATCATGCAACTGGGCAAGTGACGTGCCGGACCAGACAGACTAGGGGCGGCTACAGCTCGGGTGGTCAAGGGATGCGCAGAAAACGCAGGGCAGGCTGCCGGTAGAGGGAAAAAGCGTTTACAGATTCTCTAAAAAGGCCGTGAGCTCCGCGTAAGTGCCCGAGTAGGTCGGAGTGTACCGGCCTTTGCCGGCATTGAGCTCATCGTCGAGCACCAAAAAAGTTTCCATGCCGATGGCGGCCGCCGGCAGATCATCGATATGGTCATTGCCGATCATCAAGCATTCGTCCGGAGGCACAGCAAGATGATGGGCGATTTCGCCATAGTATTCCGGGCTGGGCTTGCTGTAGCGCATGTTTTCATAGCTGGTGATCAGGGTGAAGGGGAAGCCGTCGATCCCAGCCCAGCGGCAACGTTGCTGAATGGCAACGGCCGGAAAGAGCGGAATGGTGGCCAAGGCGATCTTGTTGGTAAGGCGCGCCGCTGCTTGGAGAACCGGCAGGCTGTGCGGCAGGCGGGTGGCGATGGAGCGCACCTGATTGAAATCGTGTTCATAAAACTCGGCAAAGGCTGTTTCAAGCTCGGCAAAGGGCACCGGGCTGTGGCGGTCAAAGGTTTCAATGAACAGGTCGCGCAAACTGGCATGGCGGCCCTGCGACTGCATCATGGCCTCGGTGCCGGCCAGGATCGGCCGGCTGAAATCATCGCCGTTGAAATAGGGCGCGATCTTGGGCGCCATGGCCTGAAGATACACCTTGAGAAACAGGGTGTGGTTCAAACCCAGCAAGGTTCCGTCGAGATCAAAGAGGATAGCCTGATACATGGTCGCTCCATGAGGATTGGGATGGTTCAGCGGCCGCCCGGTCTTGATCCGGCGCGTTTTTTCACCGGGCGTACAAGAGGAGGGGAGAAATCTTTCATCTCCCTTCACTCGCTGCCCAGTATACTATAATTCGATCAAACTACCAAGAAAAATTTGGCCGGTTGAGCAGCGGGAGGAGTGAAACAGCGCAATGAATCAAAAAGTGTTATCGCTGTTGTGCATTCTAATCGGCCTTTGCGCTGCTCCGCTAGCGGCTCAGACCGGTTTGCCGGCGGTGCTGCCGGACGCCCGATCATGGTCCGGAATGCCGGCGGAAACATTCACGGCGTATCACGTCATCCTCAGGCCGGATTCACTGCTGCCGGAGTGGTGGGCCGGCGCACCTTCGGTGATCCGCGACCCGCAGGGCACGTTCTGGATGGCCTGTCGCATGCGCACCGCCCGCGCGCCGCGCGGAAGACGGGGCTATGAGATCCGCATCCTCTCCAGCAGGGACGGCGTTCAGTTTCAGCGCGTCGCGTCCATTCACCGCGAGGATCTGCCGATCCCCGGATTCGAACGCCCGGCGCTGCTGCTGGATTCAACGACCGGCAAATTCAAGCTGTACATCTGCGGCCCGTGGAAGGACGGACCCTGGTCCATCCTCAAATTCGACGATGCGGTTCGTCCGGATCAATTCGATCCAGCCACGGTTCGACCGGTCATCGCTCCGCAGCCGCCGGCCGGCGAACGCGACATCGCCGTGTTGGAGTACAAAGATCCGGTCATCTGCTTTTTCAACGACCGCTATCACTGTTATGTCACCGGCTATATCCGCACTCTGGAACGTTTTTTTCATTTTACCAGTTCGGACGGAGAACACTGGCAGCCGTACGGCCATCCGAACGACAGCGTGCTGCCGCTGTGCGGGTGGCATGATTTCTTCATCCGGCCCTCATCGGTGCTGCCGTTGGGCATCGGCTATCTGTTCGTCTATGAAGGATCCAATGTAAAGTGGCACGACCCGGTCTATAACATCGTGACCGGCATCGGTTTCACTCATGATCTGCACCATGTGATCGATCTGACGCCGGACCAGCCGCTGGTGCAGAGCAGCACGCCGGGCGCTTTTTTCACCTGGCGCTATTCAACCTGGCTGTGGGTGGACGGTGAGATCTGGGTCTATGCCGAGGTGGCGTGCCCGGACAACACCCATGAGATCCGTTTATTCAAAATACCTCTCGACGGATCCTCTCCACGATCCTTTAAAGGAAAATGACTCATGACAATGGATGTTAACCGACGCGAGTTCATTAAAACCATGGGCGCCGCTGCGGCGCTTAGCCATCCGGTTATGGCTGCTCAGACAGGAGAAAATAGTATGCCTCAAGAAACAGCCCCTGCCCAAGCCGCGCAGGCCCTGGACCTCACCCCGGCCCACTGGATCTGGTATCCGTCCCAGCGCACGTTGCCGAACACCTTTTTTTTGTTCCGCCGTTCGATTCATCTCAGCGCGCCGGTGAAACAGGCCCGGGGATGGATAGCGGTGGACAGCCGTTATAAGCTATATGTGAACGGCCGCTATCTGCAGTTCGGCCCGGCACCCTGCGATCCGCGCTGGCTGGAAGCGGATCCCATGGACCTCAGCGGGCTGCTGAAATCCGGAGAGAACGTCATCGGGGTTCAGGCCCTGTACTATGGCTTTGGCGACGGCGTCTGGCCCATCGGCAAACCAGGGTTCATCTTTTACCTCGAGATCGAGGAACAGAACGGCGCCAAACAGTTGATCGTCAGCGATGAGGCCTGGCGCGTGCTGTTGACGCGCGCCTGGCGTCCGGGTCAATACAAGCGCTGGTACGTGCGCTGCCTGCAGGAGGAGTTTGACGCCCGCGCTTATCCTTATGGCTGGCAGGAGCCTGGCTATTCAATGAATGAACTGTGGGTGGCGGCCATGACGCTCCAGGGCCGGCCGGATCAGCCGGCGTTGACCACCAAGTATAAAGACTATCTGTTGGATGTCAGCGGCGCAGGGTGCAAAGAGGCGCAGTTGCGCAAACGGTCGATCCCCCTGATGAGGGAAGAAAAGGTCGCTGTGCAGCGGTTGAGCGAACAGTACCGATTGGAATGGCAGCGTCCGGTTGAGGACTATTTCGAGTTCATCACGCCGGATGCTTTTCGCGTCAGCGGACAGCCGCAGGTGCAGGAGGCGGAGCAAGGCCGCTGGCAGGTCCGCTGCGACGGCAAGAGCGGAATCGCGCTGACCTTTGAATTCAGCGAACAGGTGGTCGGCTGGCCCTGCTTAACTCTGCAGGCTCCGGCCGGCACCGTGGTGGAAATGCTGGTGCATGAGGCGCATGAGTTGGGTGGCCCGGTGCTGATCAACAGCCATTTCAATTCGTGGACGCGCTTTATCTGCAAGGAGGGGCTCAATCACTTTGAAACGTTTGATTTCGAGAGCCTGCGCTGGCTGCAATTGCATATCCACGGCGTTGAGGGGGCGGTGGAGATTTCTGATCTGCATGTTCGCCGCCGTACCTATCCCTGGCCGCATCCGGCCGCTGTCCGCTGCTCAGAGGCGCCTCTGCAAAAGCTGTTTGACGCAACGGTGAACACGTTGAACAACAGCTGCCACGAAACCATGGTGGACGGCATGGCGCGCGAGCGCCAGCAGTACAGCGGAGATTGCGGTCATCAGCTCCATGCGGTGGAGTGGACTTTTGGCGAAACAGCGCTGCCCGCGCGCTATATCACCACCTACAGCCAGGGCATCACGCTGGATGGCTATTTCCTCGACAGCTGGCCGGCGTACGATCGCCTGGCGCGGTTGATGGAACGGCAGCTCCACCTCACCGGATGGGGACCGATTCTGGATCACAGCGTCGGTTTTAATTTTGACTGTTATTATCATTACCTGTACACCGGCGATCTTGCCGCTCTGCAGGAGCCTTTTCCGCGCCTGCTCAGGTTCTGTCACTATCTCAAAAGCATTCGGACGCAGGAGGGCTTGCTGCCGGTAGAAAATCTGGGCATCCCCTCGGTCTGGATCGATCATATCGCTTATCAAAAGCAACGGCACAAACAGTGCGCCTTTAACCTGTATGCAGCGGCCATGCTGCAGCACGCGCTCAAACCTCTTTGCGTCGCCATGGGAGAGTTGTCTATGGCAACGGACGTGGAGCAGCTCGGCCGTGAAATCCTTCAGGCTGCGGTGCGGGCGTTTTGGAGCAGGCGGCATGGCCTGTTCGTCAACAATCTGCCCTGGTTGGACGAAGAGAAAAAGATCCGCACCTGCGACCGCAGTCTGGCCACAGCGGTTCTGTTCGATCAATGTCCGTTCGGCGATAACAAAGCCGGCGTGGCCTCCCTGGTGGAGTGCCCGGAGGAGATGGGCTTTTCTTATCCGGCCAACGCCGGCTGGCGTCTGTGGGCGCTGGCCAAGGTCGGCCGTACGGATGTGATCGTCAAAGATTTGCGCGAGCGGTGGGCGGTGATGGAGTCTGTGTTGCTCAACAATACGCTGCAGGAGGACTGGGAGGTCGAGCCGGATTCCGATTCGCAATGGAGCCATTGCCCGGTGGTGCCGCTGTATGTGCTGTACATGAACCTGGCCGGCATCCAGGCGCTGGAACCGGGCTGCCGGCGCGTGCGCATCTGGCCGCAGCCGGCCGGACTGGAGGCGTTTGAGCTGACCGCCCATACGGTTTTGGGTCCCATCTACTTTCACACCGCCGGCGGATTGGGCAACCGGACCGTGACCGTGCGCGTGCCTGCCGCTATGCAGGCGGAGCTCTGGCTCGATCACAGGGAAAAAACCGCGCTTAAAAAGATCGGCGCCGGAGAGAACGGAAGCCTGGCCTACGAACTGCCGGCAGGACAAGAGATCAGCCTCAAGCTGAAATACACCTCATAATTTCACAATAAAAACACTCCTGGTGCGTTTATTAGAATGAATGAAAGCAAAAGAATGCACATCTGATGCTGAATTGATTCAAGCGTACCAGGGGGGCTCGCCTTACGCTTTCAATCAATTATTACAGCGCTATCAGACGCCGTTGTTCACCTACCTGCTGCGGTGGGTGCGGGATCGTGCCATAGCCGAGGACCTGTTTCAGGAAACCTTCCTGCGCATCATTCGGGCGCTGCCGGATTACCGCGAACAGGATAAATTCGGCAGTTGGCTGTTCGGCATCGCTCACCGGCTCTGCATCGACCATTTCCGGCGGCAGCAAGCCGGCCGTGGAATCCTGCAGCCGTCTGCAGCGGACGCAGGGTGGCAAGAGGGTGCGGATCCTGCGGACGGAATGCCATCGCCGCAAGAGGTGGTGGAACGGCACGAGTTTTCCCTTTTGCTCGATTCAGCCCTGGAGGACATGCCGGCCCCGGCGCGGGAGGTGTTTCTGCTGCGTCAGCACAGCGAACTGCCGTTCAGGGAGATCGCCGCTTTGCTGGAGCGTCCGTTGAACACCGTGTTGGGTCAAATGCGGCAGGCGGTGGAGTATCTGCGTCAAACCATGGAAAAACATTATGCTTGAAAAACACACTCAATCCCTGCATCTGCTTTATCTATCCGGCGAGCTGAGTTATGATCAGGAGCAGGTCCTGCACGAACACCATCGTGTCTGCCTCGCTTGTCGGCTCGATCTGCAGCGTCTGCAGGAAACGCTGCAGCACTACCGCACGGCAGGTGCGGAGACCGTCTCATCAGCGGTAACCGCCACTCTGGTGGCAGAAGCGCGGCGCCGGCAGCTCAACAGCTGGCAGTGGAGGATCTCGCAACGGCTGCATGTGGACTGGCATTGGGCGCGGGCCATGGCCCTGACCGCCTTTCTGGTGCTGCTGGCGGTGATGGTCGCGCGGTTGCCGCGGCAGAACAGCTCCGCCATGCTGGCGCCTCTGCTCAGCGCCACGAACAGCACGGATGCCTATCTGTCGGATTTGCAGCGGCGGCTGCTTTTGCTGGAATCCGGATCCGTGCGTCCGGGGAGCAACCTGGAGGATCAGGATCGATCCGACGCACTGGTCGACGATGAGTTGCGGGCCATCCGCAACCGGATGAACGATCTGGCGCGAAACATTTTAATCGATTAACTTGGGAGAAGAAACTATGAAAAAGATGACGACCGGACTGCTGCTGTGGGCTTTGGCTATTTCTTCGCCTGCGCAGGAACCCCGTCAACCGGCAGCGGATGATTTAAAGCGATTCGAGCGCTGGAAGTTTGAGCTGCCGGATTCGATAAAAATGGAAGAGATGCAGGCGCGATTGAAGGAACTGCAGACTCGACTGCTTTCTGAAAACCGGTTGCACGAAGAGCAGGCCAAGCTGGCGCGCAAATTCGCGGAACAAGCGGTGGCTATGCAAAAATCCCTGGCCGAGTCGCCGCAATGGCGATCGGATCTGGCGAAAATGCAATTCGATATGCAGAAAGGCCTTGCGCTCGCCGGCCTGTACAAAGACCGCATGATGGATTTCTTTGATGAAGCGCAAGTGGAGCAGCACAAACAGATCATGGCGCTGGAATCCAAATGCCTGGATCTGTCCAGCCTGTATAAGGAGAGCCGGGATGCGGAGAAACAGAAGAAAATAGAGAAAGAGCTGGAAGAGGCGGTCACTCAGTTGTTCGATGCGCGTGAGGGGCAGCGTGAAAAAGACATCCAGCGTCTGGAGAAGGATCTGGCGCAGATGAAGAAAAAGCTCGAAGAACGGCGGATGAAAAAGAGCCAGATCGTCGGCAAAAGGCTGAGCCAGCTGATGGGCCGGTCGGATGAACTGGAATGGTGAGCCTTGTGCGTGGGGGGGCGGCTGCACGGCCCCGCACCGGAAGGCGGCGGAGCGCACAGCGTCAGCGGTCAATCGGGTCTTGAAAAAGTTTTTTGTAGGCTTTTTTATGCGACGCGGCGAAAAATGGTTCCATCGTCGTGGCCAGTGTGTTCTTCCATTGTTCCTGTTCCTGATGCAACACCGCCACCAGGGCGCCGATGGCGGCAATGGTCTGCGGGTGGCGCAACAGCGGCGAGCTCTTTTGCAGATGGTCCAACAGTTTTGCCTGCTGCACCGCAAGATCGTTGAGATGGCCGAGGTGGTCCTGCACCCGCCTGAGCTGCTCCAGCAGGGGCGCCATCGCCGGTTGGGGAAACAGCGATGAAAAAAACTCGAGCAGGTAGCGCAGTTTTTTCGTTTCTATCCGCATGCGGTGCAAAGCCTCATCGTTCGCGTGCCGCCAGTCCTCTTTTTTCATTTTTTGCAGTTGTCCGAATTTTTTCCATACCAGCCTGGACACCCCTTGTCTGATCGGCAGCCTGCCCGTGGGCCGGGAAGCCCACTCGGTCTTGTCCTGTTGCAATGAGAGCAACCACTGTTTTTTGATGCGCTGATACGCTGCGCCGTTCAGCACTCGGACGAAGCGCAGGTATTCCTTTTGTCGTTCGTGGGCAATGGCTTTGAGCAGTTTTTCTAAACCGGGATGCAGCGAAGCGGGCAGCAGCTTGTGATACAGTGGCCGGCGCAACAGCTGCACGTCCAGGTCGCGCAAAGGATTGGTCGCTTCGCTCAACAGTCGGAAATCCCGGCGCAGGGAGTTCAGCTTTTTTGCCGGCAAGATTTTTTTGAACAGGCTGATGATGGATCGGGCTCTGCGAATGGCGACGCGAAAGTCGTGCAAAAATTCCACATCCCAGTCGTGCCGCAAGCCGCTCTCGTTCTGCAGGAGAATTCTGATCTGAAAGGTCAGCAGCAGGGTCAGCGCGTGATGGGCCGGCCACTGCGGCTGCAGTTTGACGATGCGTTTGGGACGGTAATCCGTGAGAGCGATGCGTAGGCGTTCGAGAAACAGCAGCCAGAGATTGCGCTGGACTTCTTCACCGCCCCACGCCTTCATCTCCTTGATCAACGCACGCAGGTCTGCGCTAAAGCCCTTCTCTCCGTTGATCATCACCAACAGGAACCGTTCTCTGCTGCGCACGGATTCGATCACCACCCCCTGACCGATGACCTGCTGTTTGCGGTTGAACAGAACGATCCCGGTGCGCCGCTCCCGCCAGTCCGCCTGTGGCAACAGCGCACGCGGTTCCACGAGTGGAGCGATCTTTTTTTTCAACGCACACCACGGCAGGTCCCGGACATGCAGGACCTGCTTTTTGGTCCGGCATACCATGCCCTGTCCCAGGCCGGCTTTTTTATAGGGCACCAGAGTGTATTCAAAGCCGGTTTTGATCAGAATGAGGCCATGGCGGAACAGCCGTCCGTCAAACGTGTCCAGCAGAATCCTTTTCCCCTGCCACGGCTGAATGCGGCGAACGCGATAATAGCCGCCGAGTCTGCGCAGAATTTGCGCAGAGGACAGAGTAGACGGAAAAACCAGGCTTTTCATAGGCTGCTTTCCTGGTGAAGGATTCGGGTTAGGGATTAAATGTTACCGAATTTTCCGTTGATTGGCAAGAAAATTTTTACAGAACATATGTTCATAAAATGAAAAAAAAGCTTGACAAATTAGCCCTATTGTGCTATATTTAGGTGAACAGATGTTTAACTAAAAAATGTATGTACACCATGAAAAATGAGCTGACCGACAAGCAAAAAAAGGTACTTGAGGCCATCCGCAGGTACCACGCTGAACAGGGTTACCCGCCGACCGTCCGTGAACTGGCTGAGATGTTCGGTCAGTCGTCCACGGCCGGTATTCACAAGATTTTATTGCTTTTACAGCAAAAAGGGTTTTTAAAAAAACGGCAGGGCGGAAAAAGCCGGTCTCTCAACGTTGTCCAGGATCCGTTAGAGTCCAAGGACAGCGGCAGGGCCTGTTCCTTTCCCATTCTCGGCAAAGTTGTGGCCGGCATGCCGGAACTGGCGGTGGAAGAGCGTGAAGGCGAGCTGTATCTGGATTCGGATTGGGTCGGTAAGGAGGATATTTTCCTTTTGCGCGTGCGTGGTCACAGCATGATCGATGCCAATATCTATGAAAATGATCTGCTCATTGTGCAGATGACGCAGAGCTGTCATAACGGCGACATTATCATCGCCATGCTGGACGACGAAGCCACGGTCAAACGGTTTTTCAATGAACGGGAGCGGATTCGGCTGCAGCCGGAAAATCCCACCATGCAGCCCATCTATGTGAACAAGCAGGATCCGAGTTTTCGCATCATCGGCAGGGTCAAGGGCCTGTTGCGCCGATTTTAATTGCAGGAGATGAACATGTACGTTGAGATGAAAGAAAAACAGAGCCTGATTTTAGATCCGTTGTTGGACGGTTCGATCAGAGCAGAGTTGGACGATCCCTCTGTGTATCTGGCCTCCAGCCTGGCGGCCATCAACCGCCTGTTCCAGCAGGTGCAGCGCCAGGACGGCGCCACAGTGGAAGATTTTTATGCTTTTCTAAAAACGCGGGAGCCCCGGCTGCACGAAGCGATTGAGCAGGCCTGGCAAAAGCTGGATGGTCCGATTCAGGGTTTGTATTTGGAGGGAGTGCTGGACAGCCGTACTCTGCGCACCTGGAAGCTGGCGGTGCAGACCTGGAGGCGACTGATCTCGGCCGCGGTGCAGCTGTTCCGTCTGCACCTGAAGCCATTGCACAGCGACGAGATCTATGCGCTGCCCCAGGCGGCCTGAACGAATGTTGGCGCAACGGAACCATGGCACTAGTGCGAAGCAAGACGGTTTTTTATTTGAGCAACCAGGGTACATACTATGAGCAAACTGTTTAGAAATGATTGGGCCGGCTACTGGGCCAAGTTCGACGACGCGGCGCTGTTGCAGCACAAGGCGATGAACATCGACGAGACGCTGCGCGCCATCGAGAGTGAGCTGGACATCAAGCTGCTCTCGGGCGATCAGATGCAGGTGATCGATGCACTGGAGGAGCGCCTTCGCACCATGAGCAAACGCCGCAAACCGGTCTCCAGTCTGCAGACCAGCTTGTTTGACTAGTCTGTTCGTTGCCGGCTTTTCGTGACCGTATGAAAATCGTCAACACCGGACGTTGCCGCGTTTTTTGCGGCGATTCCTAGGGCAGTTTCTTTGCGGTAGAAACCAAGCAAGCCTTTCCAGTCACGGGCCGCAAAGCTAAACGGATCCGGCCTTTGCACTACCGGCTTGCATCTATGGATGGCCTGGTTGGCAAATTCATAGGGGAGAATCGAGCCATAGAATACTCTGGAATACGTTACTTTTCGAACAAGTATTCAACTTCCAACCGCCGCTGCACTAGGTACTCTTTTTGTTTCCCCCCCCTATTTCCTTAGCCACGAAGCTTCCTCCCAGTTGCTCGCCGCAGTCTGCGCCAACCCCTGGTCGCGGTCGCCCCACTGAGTGTGCATCAAACCATACATCAGCGGCTGGGAGCGGTAATTCGCCAAGACTTTTTCCCAGGTTTGATGGTTGCCCAGATCATCCCAGGGGCACCCATAGGTGCGGAATCCCCGGTCGATGAAAAACTTGGCGCCCTGCTCCAGCAGATCCACCTGTTCAAAATTTTCCGCTGAATAATACCAGTGCGCCATGATGATGTCGCGGTGCAGCAGGTCGCAGGTTTTTTCCAGATTTTTTTTGCCTGCGTTGTGATAGGGGTTCACCGCATCGGCCCACATGATCATGTCCACAGAGCGGTCGCCGTTTTTAATTATGTCGTGCATACGGTTGATCTTATCGGCGATCAGTTCATACTCC
>CAZKQR010000012.1:0-14389 GCA_964554965.1 uncultured Cytophagia bacterium
CCGGCGCGCAGCCAGGCCAGACCAAAGCCCGCCTTGATCGGCCCACGGCTGTCCGGGCTCTGCGGCGGCTGCAGCGGCATGGCGAAACCAACATAGCTGGTATAACGATCCAGCGTACGATGGCCGTAGGATAACGTGGCCTGGCGCTGCTCCAGATGCGGTAAAAGTGCGGGATTGTAAATGCCGGCGATGGCGCCCTGAGGGACGGCGGAATACGCATCGCCCAGCGCCTGCGCCCGGCTGCCGATGCCCATGCGCAAAAAAGCGCCGGCATAGCCGCCGTCGCCGTCCCTTGCAAAAACCATCGACCACCCGGTCAGTATCATCATATAAAGAATTATCTTTTTCATGCGCGCTCACTCGTTAAAGGAATTTGAAAAGCGAGAGTCACGGATCGCCGACGGGCATGACCGCAGGGAAAGCGAAACCTCAATTCACCACCATCACCTTGCCCCAGTGCGCACCGTCGTTCTCCAGATCAATGCGGTAAAAGTAAACTCCGTTGGCCACCGCGTCGCCGTAATCATTGCGGCCGTTCCACACATCGCTGTAATCCGCCGGACCGTGACGAAAGGCGTCCCGGCAAACGGTGGCCACCAGGTCCATGGCATAATCGAACACCTGAATGGTCACCCGCGTATCCGCACGCGTGTTGTACTGAAAACGAACGTGGCCGTCGCCGCCCAGCTGGTTATGCCGAGTGGGCGAAAAGGGATTGGGATAGGCATAGGTGCGCGGCTGACCCGCTGCGCCCGTGGGCTGAAAGGCGCGAAAGATCTTCCAGCTGTAGCCGTTGTCGTTGGTGCGCGCCAGTCCGTCGGTCGTGCCCACCCAGAGCACGCCGTCCCTGCCCCAGGCAGAGTCGGTTTCCGAGTCGTAGACCCGGTTGCTGCTCTCCGCATCCTTGATGGCGGGGAACAGATACCAGGTGGCGCCATAGTCCGTTGATTTGAACAATCCGCTGTTGCAGGCCACATACACCACGCTGCCGTCAAAGGCAAAATTATGCGCCTGTTCATCTCTGAGCAGGGTCTGCCAGGAGAGCCCGCCGTTCTCCGATTTGGAAACAGCATAAAACTCTTCGTCGCCCTCGGCTTTCCAGGAGGCGGCCCAGAGGATGCTCTTTGCTGCGGTTTTTTGAAAAGCCAGAGCCGTGACAAAATTGCCGGAGATCGGCTCCTTCTGATTGGTGTGATTAAAATTCACCCAGGTTCGGCCGTTGTCCAACGATTTATTTACGCCCTCTGCCGTGCCCACATACAACGCCTCGTCGCCGACCGTCAGGCTGAACGCCCGATGGTTCAATCGATTGCTCGGATTGAAAACAAACGTGTCGGGCGGCGCGACCTGCCAGGTTCTGCATCCGTCTTTTGATTGGATCAGGCCGCCGCCGAAACAGGCGATCCAGACCACGCCGTCCAACACCTCCACATCATAAGCCAGATTCTGCACCGGCGTTACACCGGGCTGAGGAAAGTGCGTCCAACTGTCGCCGCCGTCCAGGCTGACGCTCAGCCCTGTTCCCTTGGACAGATACTGATCGGACACCGCCGTCAGAGTATCGGTCGCTGTGGCCACCATGATGGTGTCGCCCTGCACATAAAGGCCGCTGACCGACCCATGGCCCAGACCCTGTGCCGGCAGAAACGTTTCAAACGTTTCGCCCCCATCCACCGTGCGCGACAACCCGTGGCCGGTGCCGAACCAGAGCACACCCTTGGCTTCCTTGATGTCGGAAATGCCGTTACCGGCCAATCCCTTTTGCAGCGAGGCGGCTTCGCCCAGGCGATAGGTTTTCATCAACCGGTTCTGCGCCAGCCCGGCTGTGGTCATCAACAAAAGAATAAGAAATTTTTTCATCAATCGGTTCCGCTTCGGATTTGGTTCAGCAACGAATAATCAATCACCTGTCAACGTCACTTTATAAAAAATCTCCACGCTCCGGTTCCCCGCCAGATCCTCGGCCAGGAATCCCAGGACGTACTCTCCCAACAGATTGCCGCTGTCGAAAACGCCGCGAATCGAGTACACGCCATCATTGGCCGTGACATCGCCGCGATACCCATAGTCCCACTTGGACAGATCAAAGGCAAGGCCATTGTCATACATCTGATAGGGGCTGGCCGAGGGATAGCTGTTGTCCGGTTTTTTCCACGAGAGCCTGACCCACTTGACGTCTCCACCGCCCTGCGGATCGCTGATCCGGGCTTCGATCAAAAACGTCACGGTGCCGGACGCCGGCCGATTCACCTGCTGCGCCATGGTGACCTGGACGACAGCCGGCGCACTGTTGTAGATCACCATCTTTTTACTCGTCATAGCGCTGCTCAAACCTGCCTTGTCCAGTGCATGAAAACGGAGATCAAATTCGCCCTGCTTGCCGCTAGCGTAGGTGCTGTCCATTTGCAGCGTGCACACGCCGTCGCCGGCGATCAGGTCGCCACCAGCGCCGTTGTCGTACAGCGTGTCGCTGAAAAGAACGGCGCCGTTCTGAAATCCAGACATTAAAACACAGAGAATATCATCCAGCCCGGTGGAATCAGCCACCGTCGCTGTAATGGTCTTGAATCCGCTGAAACCGCTCGGCAGAGTCTCCGGGCAGACCAGGGAGGTGATTTCAGGCGGATGCACATCCATGGACTGAACGGGAATTTTGAGTGAGGAGACAGACGCGCCTGGAATGGAAAACTCAAAGATCAGCTTGCCCGGCCCCACACCGGCAGAAGGCCATAGCAGTTGCCCGGTGTACACGCCGTCAAAAGCGATCACATCGCCGGCGCCAGGGTGCGCCTTGTCGCCGTCGTCATACAGATTCACGCTCATCAATTTGGTCATCGTGGTTGCTGACAGAATGTCCAGGGCGACCGAGGCGATATCGCCGGCTGCAGCGCCGTTCACCGCCACCGCCAGCACATAGTTTCTGCCCGGATTGACCACAGACGGTACGCTCTTGCTGACCAGCTCCAGATCCGTTGTATCGGAGGAATTGACCACCATCTTTCGTTCCAGGCATCCGGCCAGTAAAAGCGGCAAGAGTGCCAACCAAATCGTTTTTCTCATATCGTGCATACTCTCATGGCGTTCGAAGTCCGGTTGAATAGCTTGTTATAAAACCATTGTTTCCAAATACTTTAACAGTTCAGCGTGTGATTCTAATATAACGTCGGCCTGGAGCAAATGTTCCCTGGCCAGGGTGGTGGTCAGAGCGATGCAAAACATGCCGGCGCTCTTGGCCGCTTCGATGCCAAAGGGCGCGTTTTCCACAACCACACAAAATTCCGGCGCTACGCCCAGGCGTTCAGCGGCCACCAGAAACGGATCCGGCCAGGGCTTGCCGCGGGTGTAATCCCCCTGCTTGATCACAACCTGAAAACGCTGCAGCAACGCCGGGTCGATCACATGCTGGACGTTCGCCAGGGTAGTGCCCGTGGCAACAGCACGGACCAGGTGGTGGCGGTCGCAAAGATCCAGAATGGACGCGATTTCAGGATAGGGTTTGCTGTCGCAGATGCGTAAAAAGATCTCGTTCCTTTCCGCCATGTACTTCTTGGCGGTTTCATCATCCAACTCGACGCCGTGGCGGCGCGCCATGGCCTGAACGATGCGAAAAGCCGGAGAGCCCTCATGCAGTCGCATCACCTGCTCATCGGCGACCAGGCCGCGGGGCTGCAGCACACGCTGCCAGGCCGCATAATGAAAGGGAGCCGTATACGCCAGCACTCCATCGAAATCAAAAATAATCGCTTTGATCAATCCACTTCCTCTGGTTTGAATACATGGCGGCCCGAAGCTGCGCCGGAAGCCGCAAATGGCGACCGGACGGTGGGCAGGTCGATTTCCGCTGCAGCTATTTCAACGGCTCAAAATTCATAAAATCGGCGTGATGGACGATAATGCTTTCCGGAGTGCGATAGCCGCTGTCGCCCTCTTTGGCGTGCGTAGCGATGATGTGGACCACGGCGTCGGGCAGATCGTGGCCGGCCGCCAGAGCGGCGCCGCTGAAGGGATGGCGCAACAGCCGGCCGTTTTCGCTCTTGACGAAGCGGCCGTCCTCCACCTGGTATTCCAGCAATTTGCCGATATCGTGCAGCAGGGCGCCGCTCACCACCCAATCCAGATTCAGCACAGGACCGCGCGGGTACTGCTCATTAAAGATTTTTGCCGCCGCTGCGGCCATCTGCGTCACACTGCGGATATGGGTGCGGAACGAGACCGGACAGTCGCTGATGAGCAGGGTGAACGGCAGCCGGTCGAGATCTTCCAGGCGCCAGCCGCCCCGGTTCATGGCGTCCAGCCAGCAGCGGACCGTCTTTTGCCGCAGCCCCTCCTCCTGAATCCAGCCGAATTCAGGGAACAGGGAACGTAATTTTTTCTCCTGCATCATGCAGAACCTCATTTGCCGATCAACTGCGATTTGAAATGGATGACCGCGCGGTCAATGCCGACCAACAGGCTGCGGCTGATGATCGCCCGGCCGACGTTGCACTCTTCGATGATGTCGATGCCGCCGATTTCGCGGATGTTTTGATAGGACAGCCCGCGGCCGGCCGATACGCCCATGCCGAGTTTGTGCGCCGCCAGCGCCACGGAGCGGATGCGCTCTATGTGTTCGGTCATGGTGCCCAGATCCTCAACCAGCGAAAAGGGAAAGGTGTTGATCTGCACATAGTCCATGCCGGCGCGTGCCGCGGCCCGCACCTGGTTGTTCTCCGGCGCGATCAAGGCGTTGACGACGATATTGTTGGCGCGCAACGTGGCGGCCACCTCCTCGAGGTATTCGAGGTTGGCGTCCACATCCAGGGACACAGACTCATCCTCCACCGCCGGCAGCAGCGTGACCATGTCGGGCAGCGTGCGGATGGCCTTTTTCACCATCTCGTCTTCCAGCGGGATGGCCAGGTTGAGATGCGTTTTCACGACCTCCTTGAGCACATGCAGATCGCGGTCGCTGATATCCGAGCGATTGGGCGCCCAGCACACCACAATGCCGTCGATGCCGGCGATCTCTGCGGCCATGGCCACATTGACCGGATCCGGTTCCCGTTTTCTATTGAGCTGGCGCAATTGCGCCACCTGATTGATGCACAAACATAATCTGGCCATACCGCTTCCTCTCCTGATTGAAAGCCCCAGACGCCGGCTGCAGCGTTTACCGCCGGCGCCGTTTCCGCTGAGCGGCTGCTCGCCGCCCTCCCTATGGTATCATATCGGTGATGGAGACAAACTCGATGCCCCGCGTCTGCAGCCGCGGCATCATCTCCTGCAGAACCCGCAGCGTTCGTTTCCGCACGTGGCCGATGGCAACCACATGACCGTTGGCCACCGCCAGATCGGCCATTTTATTCAGCTGGCTGCGAATGAAATCCGAATTATCCTCGGCATCGATGAACACCTGATTCACCGCCACCGGCACGCGCAGCGATCGGGCCGCCTCCACCGCCACGCTGGCGCTGTTGGTCCGGCTGTCGACAAAAATCTTGTTCTGCCGCTTCAATTCTTCCAGCACGGTTTTCATCACCGCCTTGTCCGCCGTCACCTTGGAGCCCTGATGGTTGTTCATGCCCACGGCCGCGGGCAGTTGGGCAAAGGCGCTGCGTATACGCAGCCGGATCGTTCCCGGATCGTGGCGGGAAAGGATGGTGAATCCATCGTCCGCGTATTTGCCCTCCTCCGGCTCCATCGGCATATGCACCAGAATGGTGCGGTTGGTCAGCGCCGCCTCGCGCGCAACCCGTTTGCTCTCGTCCAAACCCGGAATGATGGAGATGGTCAAAGGAAAGCCCAGCAGGAGAAATTCCTTCACCAGGCTGTTATACGAATAGCCAAAATCATCGATGATGATGGCCGCCTTGCCGGACACTGTTTTCAATCCGCTGCGCCGCCACAGAGTGACCCGGCGGGCCAGCTTGTCATCCACCAACAGCTCCGCATCGAACCGGCTTCTCGCCCGGTCATCCTTGATGTGTTCCAGCCGTGCATTCACCTTGTCCAGCCGCTTGCGCAGCTCTGCAAGAAAATCGATCACAGGCAACTCTTTGGGCACGGTGGCCGAATAGGTGCTGCCCGAGTCGCGAATCAAATTTTCACCAATACGAAATTCACCGAGCAGCCTGGTCAGAACCTCCACCGCGGCCGCTGCGTCCTCAGGGTCTGCCTCGACAACCGCCGGCCGCGTCTCTGTGGGCGCCGCGGCGGGCGCCGCAGGGGGCGCCGCTGTTTCCGGCCGGGCCGTCTCTTCAACCGGCGGCGGCGTTCCGGCAGACCGCCAGGTCACAATGCGGATCGTACCCAGAACCAGGGCTGATATCGACAGAACGATGATCCACATCGTCAGCCGGTCAAAAGGCCATTCCGGCAACCTTATTTTCATACGCAGTCCCGCCACTCCTGTCTCTCAGTTGCCGAACGCCGCCCGCACCGCACTCCAGGTCGGTTGACTGGCGGTGGCGTAATCGGTCCAGCGATGGATGTACCACATGTTTTCAATGGAACGAATCAGGCGGAACTCGATCTGCCCGCGGGTTTTCGCCAGACCGATGGCCGCCTGACGTTGATGCCGCAGGGTGAGCTCGTACTCTTGCACCAGAATCACCGAATCCTGATACACACTCTCGCGCAAAGAGGTTAACATCAACTGACTGGTGGAATCTTTCGGCAGATAGAGCAGCAGCTGATTCAGATAGATGCGCTCCTCCTCATATCCCCAGTTTCTGAAAACGCCGGGGTTCGCGGCGTTGACCGACTGTTCCGGAATAAAAAGGAACCGTCGGCCGGCCTTGCCGGTATCCGCCAGACAACGCAGATAGTTCTGTGCGTTTTTCTCCGCGATCGCATTGCGCAGGTTGACCATCACATAACTGGACGACGTGGGTTGAATCCAGCTGGATTGCTGGTTGATCGGCGGCTCCGGATCACGGGTGGCGAACGGCGATTGGCAGGCCAGCGCCAGCAGCGTCACCCACCCCATCCACCCGAGCCCTTTTGCACAACACGTCACTGCAGATCCTTCCCCATGCGATGCGGATTCAGGGTTCGAAATCGTTTTTATAATACAACAGGGAATTGGGCCGCACCGGACACTCCTCGGCGATCAACAATCGGCCCAGGCGCCCCTGATAGCGCAATTCAAACAGACGCGGAACCAGCTTGTCGCGTAATTCGGTCAATGAGACCGGATTGACATAGATCTTGGTGCCGCCTTCAAATCCGGCGGCGATGTTGATGCGCCATTTGATGAGAATATGCCAGGGGATGGGAATGGTGGAATCAAACGGCCGGTAATACCACTCCTCGTTGCAGGAAATGTTTGCTCCGGAGGCCACATGCACCGCATGCACCACATCGCTGAACCCGCGCAGCTCCTCCTCCGTATGATGGCAGGGCCGGCAGTTGATACTTTTGGAATAGATGGCGATGCTGGGGTGGCGATGGCCCAAATCGACAAACGCCACCGCATGATCGTTTTCACACAGCACATAGTTGTTGTAAGCGGCGTAATTGGCCGCATACTCGTTGTACATGTTCGGATTGCGATAGGCCATATTCAACTCGCCCTCCAGCGACACGCCCCATTCATCCAGGCCGCACAGCTGTTTGTGCAGATGATCGAACGAAGCGCCCGCCTCCTTGAGCCAGTTCTGATACACGGCAATGTAACGGACATAGCGGTTGTTGGCCTGAATGTCGGACATGGCGGAGAGGGTGAAACGAAAATAATCGAAATGCTCTTCCGGGGTCAGTTCACCGGAGGAGCATAGCTGGGAGTCCCACACGGCGCCGGGACGGTAATGCCGGCTGGGGATCACCAGTTCATGAGCGCCGCCGAAAAAGGCGTCGGTCAGATCGTACTTGCGCTCCTGCGGAAACCGTTGGATCTCCTCTTCGCTCAATCCGGAATATTTCAGCTTTAAATCAACGACGGAAAGAGCGTGTGCGCGCCCGCGGTCCGTGGACAAGTACCGTTCTTTCCAAGAACGGTTGGTGTCCGACAGGCGGTAATTGAAATTCTTCTTCCAATAGTCGATGGTGACGATTTCAAAAAGATTGGCGATGCGGCGGAACAGCGCTCCCTCGGCCAATCCCTCCTCAGCCTGCAGCCGGTCGCGAATCACCCGGCTGCCCTCGGCAAAGACCATGCGGGCTTTTTCCGGCGGCGTGTTCATCTGCCGGCCGGGACAAAAGTTGCAATAATCCTCCGGCTGCCGGACCTCGATCCGCTGCGCCATGGGGGGAATGCCGGTAAAAATGGGCCGGCTCTTGCGGCCGGGGATAAACCAAACCTCTGTGCCGGTGAACGGATTGACATGCTTCTCCGTGCCGTCCGGCATCACTCTCACCATGGTTCTGTCAATGCGATCCATTGGGGTCCGTTCCGGTCACTGGGTGATGAACTGCCGGACAAAGCAGCGGGCGCTGAGCGGTTCGCCGGTGGCCCTGGCGATCATCTCATCCCAACGATAGCGGCTCGCCGGCATGAAAACCCGGTTCCTCAGCGTATCGCCGAGAGCCGTGCAGCCGACCGCACTCCACGCGCCGCCCGCAGGCGCAGGCAGCGTGCGCTTTACATAATCGGTGAGCTGAGAGGCAAACAGATCGCCCAACAAATAGTTGTGATAATAACACGGCGCAATGGTAAAGTGGATCTTGGCCGCCCAATCCGGCTCGTGACGGTCCCTGGGCGAGTGAATCATCTGATATTTTTCCACCAGCTGCCACCACAACCGGTTCAGATCCTGATCCGGATTGGCGTACAGCTCTTTTTCGAAATAATACATCACCATGGCCCAACGGGCAAAGATCAACTGCTTGGCGGCCATGGAGAAGGCGGACAGCTTTTTGATCTTTTCATATTCAGCCGGCGGCAGGCTCAACATGTCCCGCATCCACTCGGGCTGACGGCTGTAACGACCGAAAAACATGGCGATCGCCTCTGTGGTGAACGCGTGGGCGGGCTGGCGCAGCAGATAGGGCAGCGATGGATCGTGATAGCGATCATAGGTTGCATGCCCCAGTTCATGCAACAAGGTCTCCATCCAACGCTCGTTGTTCTGCAGATTGCACAGAATGCGCACATCGCCGCAGCGGTCGATGTCCGCGCTGAAGGCGTGCGGATTTTTTCCGTCGCGTTCATAGAGATCGCTGTGATCGAGGATGGCCGTCACATCCAGACCGATGCCGCGGTAAAACCGGTCGGCCAGCTGTTTCACATCCTGGCCCGCATAATAACGGTCCGGATCGAACGCGCCATCGGACGGCGCTTCCTGAAAAAACGGGTCCTGATAATGCCACGGCGCCAGGCCGGATGCAGCGACATGAAACTTTTTGCACAGCTCTTCATCCATTTGACGGCGCAGCTCGGTGAAAGGCGCCCGGCTCAACTCGAACAGCTCGGTGAACACGCGGTCCACCTCCTCCTGGCTCTGCTCCGCCAAGTGCAGCGATAGGGCGTGATAATCCTTAAAGCCCAGGCTGTGCGCCGCCTGATTGCGCAGGCGAACCAGTGCGATCAGATCCGGCGCAACCCGGCCGCCCACCTGCTTGCTCGCCTCCCAGGCCAACCGCCGCTTGCCGGCATCGGTTTCGTTCTTGAATAACTCATCGATCCGGCCGGCGCTCACCGCCACGCCGTCGATACGGCCGCGAAAGGTGCTGAAGGTCTGCTCCACCTTTGCAGCCAGCTCGACCATGTGCTTCAGCAGCTCGGGATCGATCTGATTCTCCATATAGGCGTTGACCAGCAGCTGCAGCTGTCGGGCCAGCAGCGGATCGGTGATGCCGCCGTTCTTTTGCCATCGGGTTAAAACCTCAAAGGCTTTGCGGTCGCTGTAGATTCGCCTGAGCTGCAGAGTTAACGCCGCATAACGGTTGTAAGCGGATGAATCGCCGGTGCAGGCCGCCTGCCAGTAAGCCAGGTTGGCCTCCTTTTGCAGCGGCTGAACCTGCGCCACATGCGCATCGATAAACTGTCTCAAGGCGTCCTCTCCCGTATGCGCACAGGACAGGGCCAGCACGCAAACCATCCCCAAAAGCATTTTCATAACAGCACTCCGAGATAGCCTAAAATATAGTTTACTAAAAATGGCGACGATTTCCAAGGACATTTTCTTGCTTGAAAAGCTGCCGCAGGAAAGCTATATTGAAATACATGCGCGGTGAACGGCGAATCAAAACGAAAGAGTCGAACGATGAAGAAAAATATTTTCCTGGCCGGGCTCTGCCTCCTGACCCTGTTGCACGCAGCGCGATCGGCCGAACCCGCGACCGGGCCCTCTTTTGCCCGCGCGGGTATGGATCGAAAAAGCCTGGCATGGATCGACACGGTGGTCGCAAAAACCATCGAAGAAAAAACCATTCCCGGCGCCGTGGTGCTGGTCTCGCGGCGTGGACAGGTGGTCTATCGCAAAGCCTTTGGATATGCCGGATTGGTGCCGGAAAAAATTCCCATGACCGTCGACAGAATGTTCGATATGGCCTCGGTCACCAAACCGGTGGCCACCGCCACTTCGATCATGGTGCTGTGCGAACGCGGCCGGCTGCGCCTGACCGATCGCGTGTCCAACTATCTCCCCGAGTTCACCCGCTATCAAAATCCGGACAGCTCCTGGGCGGAAGAGGCGCGAATCTGGCATCTGCTCACCCACACCTCCGGCCTGCCGGCCTATACCAACGCGGATACCGCGGCGCTCAAGCTGGGACAACCGTGCACGCGCGAAGCGTTGGCTCACTATATCGCCGGACTGAAAAAAATGAACGCGCCCGGCGAGGTCTATCGCTACAGCTGTCTGGGATTCATCACCCTGGCCCACGTGATCGAAAAAATCACCGGCAAAAATGTGCACACATTCAGCCGGGAGGCGGTGTTCCAGCCTTTGCGCATGCGCCACACCACCTATGTGCCAGGGCCTGATCTGCTGTCGTTGTGCGTGCCCACTGAAGTGGTAAATGGACACCCCTGGCTCGGCATCGTGCACGATCCGCTGGCCCGGTTGCAGGGCGGCATCTCAGGCAACGCCGGTCTCTATTCCACGGCGGACGACCTGGCGCGCTACTGCCAGATGATGCTCAACGGCGGCGTGTTGCACCGGGTGCGCATTCTCAGCCCGGTGACCGTAAAACGCATGATCCACATTCCTGAAACCCCCAGCCAGGCCAAACGCGGCTACGGCTGGGTGGTCAAAGATGGAGTCTCCTGGGTGGGCGGCGATCTGCTGCCTGATCTGGGCTACGGCCACACCGGATACACCGGAACCTCCATCTGGATCGATCCTTCCACCCAATCGTTCATCATTATTCTGACCAATCGCGTCCATCCCCAGGACCGGGGAGAGGTGGATACGCTGCGCAGCGCGGTCGCCAACATCGTAGCCGGCGCCATGACCGATCTGTAAAATCTGTTGCACTTTTAAGAAAAATGTACTAGTTTAATCAATTAAAAACAGTCGTCATTAACAGAGGAATATGAAAAAGGGCAACCGGGAAATTGTCGTTATCGGTGATCGCGTCTTGATCGTACCGGACCTGGGTGAAGAGCGCAGCAATGTGGGCCTGTATTTGCCCAAATGGGCGTTGGAAAAAGAGTCGATCCAGGCCGGCACTATTGTCGAAATCGGGCCGGGCGTTCCCATGGCCCCACCCGCGGATATCGACGAAGAGTCCTGGCGGCCGAAAAACACACCCCCACAACCGGCCGCCCAGCAGGCCAAAGTGGGTGATTATGCCGTGTTCTTGCGCAAAGCCGCTGTAGAGGTCAAACTGGACGGCGATACTTTTTTAATCGTGCCTCAGGCGGCTATGCTGGTGCTGATACGGGAACGGTCCTAACGGCTTTTTCCAGACGAATGATTCGATATCGAAGGGAAGGGGATTCGGTATGCCAGACAAGACGACGATTCTGTTGGTGGGAGCTCTTTTTGCCTTTGTTCTTTTATTTTACATTCTGGAAAAATTTTTCAGCTCTTTCGGCGCCAAGGTAGAAGTTACCAACCCTCCTTATGAACCCAAACCTCTGATGCCCTGGCTTCTCCTCTTTGCTTTTCTAGTAATCAGCGGTTATTACCTGTTGAGACATCCCGAAAAGCTCCGTGACCTGAGGTTCGATCTACTGACGGTCAGCATGAATTCATCCGAAGATCCTCGCGAATACTCTGGCAGCGGCTCCAGCCATCGCTACGGCCTCGGCGCCGGCTATGATACCGATCCATCCAACAATCGTTATATCATCGGCGGACTCAAGGTCCAGCAACTGAAAAAATTGGACCGGGTGCTCGAGTTCGATAAACGCAACGGTTATCTCAATGAAACCACGATCGAGCGTTTGGCTGGCAGCGATGAGGAAGTTGTCCAGGCCTACTACCGGTTTCTCAAATGCAAAAATCTCATGCGTTCCACCAACACGGTCATCTATCCCGACGAACGGTGATCAGCTCTTTTTTTCGCTCAAACCCATTCCTTCGCCATACGCACGCTTTCACTATCGAGATGTTGCCGTCCGCCTGATCGAAAAGGTAAATTTTTCCGGGCGGCTTTTCGTTTCTTCCGGGAGTCCACCCATGAAACTGAAAGAATGCCTGCCGTTTTTTTTGCTCGCTTTTTATGGCGCCGGCCTGCCGGCCGCATCCACCAACCTCTCCATCACCCGGATGACCTGCGAATATGCGGAGAATCCCGTGGGTGTGGAAAATCCGCATCCTTCGTTCAGCTGGATGCTTCAATCAAACGGCTACAACAAACGCCAAACCGCCTTTCAGATCATCGCAGCCACGGACCAGCGTAAGCTGAGTGCAAAAAAGGCCGATCTGTGGAATTCCGGAATCGTGCGCACACCGCATTCTACCCACATACCCTATCAAGGCCGGGCGCTGCAGCCGCGGCAGACAGGGTGGTGGCAAGTGCGGGTATGGGATGAACAGGACCGGCCTTCCGCCTGGAGCCCGCCGGCCCGTTGGGAGATGGGCTTGCTGCAGCCCTCGGACTGGCAAGCCCTGTGGATCGGCAGCGGTCCGGCGACAGAGCCGCGGCCGAAAAGTGGATTTTTTCAGCAGCAAAACGAGCAATCCGCTTTTCCCGACACGGTGCATATGGACGGACGCAGCACGCTGCTGCGCAAAACCTTTCGCATCGACAAACCGGTGCGCAGCGCGCGCGTCTATGTCTGCGGACTGGGCTATTACGAGCTGTACTGCAACGGCCGCCGCGTCGGCGATCAGGTGCTGGCGCCGGCCAAGACCAACTATCGCAAGTGGGTCTTGTACGATATTCTCGATCTGAGCCGGCTGCTTCAAGCCGGCGACAACGCCCTGGGCCTCATGCTCGGTAACGGTTGGTTCAATCCCTATAAAAAATGGTGGGACCCCTACCGCATGCAGTGGTTCGGCTCCAAACGCGCGATCCTGCAGCTGCACATCGATTACCGCGACGGCTCCTCCCAGGTGATTATCAGCGACCGCGATTGGAAGACCGCGCCGGGCCCGGTTCTGTTCTCCTGCATCTATGACGGCGAAGTGTATGACGCCACACAGGAACCGGCCGGCTGGCATCGGCCCGGGTTCGACGACAGCGGCTGGTCTCATGCCCGCGTGGTGGAAGCGCCCGGCGGCATTCTGACCCATTCGCTCATGCCGGATATCAAGGTCACCCAACAACTCAAACCCATCGCCCTCACCTTTCCCGCACCCGGCCTGGCGGTGTACGATCTGGGACAGAATTTCAGCGGTTGGGTGCGCATGACCTGTCACGGCCGGCGAGGCGAGCGCATGACCCTGCGCTATGCCGAAGACCTAAAGACAGACGGTATGCTGGATTTCACCAGCAACGAAAAAGCCCTGAACACCGATGTCTATGTGTTCAGCGGGGCGGGGACCGAGACCTATGAACCCCGTTTCACTTTTCACGGCTTTCGCTATGTACAGGTCAGCGGCCTGGCCGACGCCCCTGCGATCGACGACCTGACCGGCTGCGTGGTGCATACCGCGGTGGATACGCTTTCCACCTTTACCTGCAGCGACGAACTGGTCAACCGCATCCACCGCGCCACGCTCTGGTCGCAGCGCAGCAACCTCATGGGCTATCCCATGGACTGTCCGCAGCGCGACGAACGGCTCGGCTGGCTGGGCGACGCCATGGTGACCATGGAAGAGGCTCTGTTCAATTTCGACATGGGTAATTTCTACCGCCATTGGCTGGACGGCCTTCGCCACAACCAGAATCCCGACAACGGCGACCTCTCCATCGTCTCCCCCCGTCCCTATGTGCCCATTGAGCCTGATCCGACGTGGAGCAGCGCGTACCTGGTGATGGTCTGGCACTTTTATTCGCAGTACGGCGATCGCGATTTTCTCCAACACCACTACCCCGCCATGCGGCGCTACGTGGAGTATCTTGCAACGCAGGC
>CAZKQR010000012.1:14489-25554 GCA_964554965.1 uncultured Cytophagia bacterium
TCCAACACCACTACCCCGCCATGCGGCGCTACGTGGAGTATCTTGCAACGCAGGCTAAAGAGTTCCTTTTACCCAAATACTGGATCGGCGACTGGGGCACCACGGCAGAGGGATGGCAGGAGGGCGATCCGCCGCTTGTCGGCACGGCGTTTTATTATTACAACGCGGTGATTCTCGCCAAAGCGGCGCGCGTGTTGGACCACTGCGATGAGGCGCACACCTATGAGCGGCTGGCTGAAAATATACGCAGGGCTTTGAACAACACTTTTTATAACACGGAAAAACATCACTACGAACCGGGCAGCCAGTTCAGCAATGCGTTTCCGCTTTTTCTCGGTCTACCGGATTCAGCGGAACAGCCCGCCGTGCTGCACAACATCCTCAGCGACATCGCCGCTCACAACGGCCATTTCACCGTCGGCATGCTCGGCGCCAAATACCTGATCGAAGCGCTGACGCAGCAACAGCGTGCAGACGCCGCCTGGCGCCTGGTGACGCAAAAGGGCTATCCGAGTTGGCAACACCTGCTGGCCGGCCGCACCACTTTGAGCGAATTCTGGAATTTAAAGGGTTCACACAACCACGTGATGATGGGCAGCATCGACGCATGGTTTTTTCAAACACTGGCCGGCATTCGCGCCGATGAAAGCCGACCCGGCTATGAACATATCCTTATCGATCCCTTTGTGCCGGATGCACTGGACTCTGTGCAAGCCTCTGTCATCACGCCACGCGGGCCGGTGAAAGTGGCGTGGAAAAAGAAAAACCAAAGGCGCGCTTATGCCATCGAAATTCCCGCCAACACCACAGCCCGGCTATCGCTGCCGGCCGCTGAGTCTGAGCGCATCAAAGCGGAACCGCCCCTCGAGTTTGAACGCACGCGCAAAGACAAGGTTTTTTGTGAAATCGGTTCCGGGCGATATGCCGTCGAGGTGGGAGATCTTTGAGCTCTCGCAGAGTGGTGGACGGCGGCGCATGGTTTCCAGGTGCGCTCTGACCGCGCCAGGGCAGCCGCCTTATCTTTTTTGATCGGAGACGTTGCCATCTCTGCGCGATAGAGCCGAAAAACGGGACTAACGGACGAGGGGGTGGAGCATTGGACCCCAGAGTTCAAACACGCGTATACTCTGCCAATAATTTGAGGTATAATCGGTATTCGGTCAGGGACACGGCCGGCGGCGTCTGATGGTCGACGCCGGGAATAAAACCGCCGCTCTGCATCAACGGCTGCAGCCGTTCAAATTCACGGCGCATCGCCGCCTCTCCCTTGTTCATCACCATCTTGTCGTAATGGCCGATCATGCGCAGCCGGGGGAACTGCCGGCGCAGGGTGAATCCGTCCACGCCGGCCTGCCGCTCCAGCGGCAGCACGCCGTCCACGCCCAGGGACTGCAGCCACGGCGCCAATGCGGTGACATCGCCGTCGGTGTCCACAATGATGACCATCTCCATCTCTTTGAGCCGCTCGATGAGCTTGACATAATAGGGCGTCATGAACTGTTCGCACAGCGCCCGCGAGATCATTGGGCCGTGATTAAACGACATATCCTCAGCCAGGGTCAAAAAAGTGGGGCGACCCAGCTTTTCAATCTGCTCCAACACCCGCAGGTTGAAGGTGAGCAGATCCTCGTTCATGCGATGGATCAGCTCCGGTTGGTCATAATAGGCCAGCATGAGATTGGTGAACCCCATGAGCGTGCGCGGGAACCAGAAAAAACCCTCCAGGGTGATCCACATCACCGCTTCGCCTTTGCTTTGCCGCACGAGCCACGGCTCCATGGCAGAGATGGCCGAAGAGTGATCGGGATACAGATGCGGCCGTACTTTAAGATATTCATCCATGCTCGACAACATGCCGAGCCCGTGATGCTGGATCGCCTCGATGGTGGCATCGGTGGTCGAAAGCCAGAACTGTATGTACGGATCCAATCCGAAATAGTCATGAATCTCAAACACGGTGCGCTGCTCCGGCGGCAATCCCTCCCGGCGCCAGCGTTCCAGGGTTTTATCCCACCACATGGCCCACTCCCAGCGCGGCAGCCGGTCCACGGGCTGAAAATTCATCACCGCACGAAATCGCTCTACATGATTCATCGCTGTTCTTCTCTTCCTTTTTAGAGCCGTCCCTGCATCAGATAGAACACAACCAATGTGCTCAAAGGTATGGCGATATTGTCCACATCGCGCGGGCTGAGCGCCTCGACGACCATGGCCACCACTCCGCTGACCAGCAGCGCAGACCAGGGAATGCCGGCGCCGGTCAGGCCGGTCACCATCAGCATCAGCACGCTGCCGGCTACGCCGGCGATGAAAACCGTGACGCTGCCGACAATGGTTTTCTTTGCGCCCAGCGTTTGGTATCCGGCTTTACCGAACTTGGCGCCGAAATAGGGGGCCAGACCATCTCCCCAGGTCATCATGCCCAGGGCTGCGACCGCTGAGACGCGATTGAACAGCGCCCATCCGATCGCCACCATCATGACGGCGAACATCAGCGGCCCACGCAGCAGTTCACGGGGATCCCCGGTCCGGGTCATGGTCTTGACCGCCGGATCCTCAGTGTTGTTGGAAAGCCCTTTGGAAAGAAACAGCAGCACCCAGATGAAGGGCATGGCCACGCAAAAAGTGCGCGACCAGTGGGAGGCGTCAAACAGCGGCCAAAAGATGACAAAAGAGCCGGCCGCGATGTGGATCACCTTGCGCGACAGGTCGGCAGGAAATCCCCGCGCCACCAGTTTGTCCATCAGACCGATGACGATGAAAATATAGACGATCTCCACCAGTCCGACCAGGCTGTTCCAGACCAACGAACCGCCAAACCATGGGGTCATAACGCCTCCTGTTTAGGGGAATCTTTATAAGGTTGCTCCTTACGAAGGTGTGTTGTCAGAAATAAGGGTGCCCCGCGCTTCGTTGCGGGCAGCGGCCAGCAGGGCGTCCGGTTCCAGCAGCGACACCAGCTGCACATCGATGCCCGTACCGGCCAGCGCGCTGATCTCTTCCAGCTTTTTAGCCAGGCCGCCGCTGGCGTCCTGGCCGGCGAGGATCTCCTTTTGCACAGCCGGGAGATCTTGAAAGGACAGCCGGGGGATGGGACGGCCGTTGCGCAGAATCCCCGGCACATCCATGGCAAAGATCACTTTGCGCGCTGCGAAAAATCCGGCTAGATAGACGACGATCTGATCCGCCGACAACACCGAAAATCCCTGCCGCCGGTCCAGCGGGCCGTCGCCGTGCAGCACCGGGATCAGATTCATCGACAAACAGCGTTGGATCGGCTCGGCGTGAAAATCGGCAATACGCCGATCATCGGTGATAAAAAGCATATCCGCAGCGGTGAGCAGGGCCGGCAGCTGCGCGTCGATCAAAATCTTGATCACGCGCTGGGCCAGCTCATCGACCCAATACTGGGTGATCGCCAGCCCCTGACGCCGTTCCGATGTCGCATCGTCGCCCAGACCGATGCGATACTGTTTGGCCGGCGGATGGCCGAAAGCACCGACGCCATGCGCCAGGATCATGGGCTCGTGGATTTGCGCCAGCTGCCCGGCCAGGGAGTGGACCGCCGGCTCGCGAAATGAATAGGGGATCGATTTATCCGTCAGCGCCGAGCCGCCGGCTTTGATCAAGAGCATCGGATTCGCCTTGTCGTTTTCTTCACCTGGTGTCGCTCTTGAAAATAACAACTTCGATCGTCAAATCACAGATATTTTTATTGATCCGGACCCCAAGGTGTGTTACCTTATATATGTTTGAAACATATATCAATCCCATTAAACGCCTGTGAGTAGATCATGCAGAAACATCCCGGCTGCGGCTGCTACAAAGAGCGTCAGAGCCGCTGGGTGGAGCCTTCCCTCCTTTACTTGTTGATGGAAAAACCCTGCCATGGCTATGAACTGATGTCCGCTCTGCCCCAGTTGGGGTTCATCAGCGGGCCGGCGGATCCGGGCGCCGTGTATCGCACGCTGCGCCATCTGGAAAAAGCCGGCCTGGTGGCCTCAGCCTGGGACACCAGCCCCCCGGGCGCAGCCAAACGGCGGTACACCATCACCGCCGCCGGCAAGCGCCATCTCGGCCTGTGGGCGGAATCCCTGCGCCGGCGTTGGACCAACCTCGGTGCGTTTATCAAAAAACTGGATCAGGCGGTAGTGGTTAAAACGTGATCGATCATTTGAACGGAAGGAGAATCCCATGAACCACGAAGGCGCCGGCCATAACGACCAAACCCTGGACGACGCGCTGGCGGAAATCAAATTGGAAAAAACGATCAGCGACATCACCTACAAGATCATCGTGCTCTCGGGCAAAGGCGGGGTCGGCAAAAGCACCACGGCGGCCAATCTGGCCATGTCCCTCGCCCTGTCCGGCCGCAGTGTGGGTTTGCTGGACATCGACTTTCACGGACCCAGCATTCCCCGGCTCATGGGCATGGAGAATAAAAAAGTCGAGGCGCGGGACGGCAGTCTGATCCCGCTCAGCTACGGCGAAAAACTCAAGGTCATGTCTTTGGGCCTGCTGCTGCAGGACGAACGGCAGGCGGTGATCTGGCGCGGCCCGATGAAGATGGGCGCCGTCAAACAGCTGCTGCAGGATGTGGAGTGGGGCAAATTGGATTATCTGATCGTCGACTGCCCTCCGGGCACCGGCGATGAACCGCTGTCCATTGTGCAGCTGCTGAAGAACCCCACCGGCGCGGTGGTGGTCACACAGCCGCAAGAGCTGTCGGTGGCCGATGTGCGCCGTTCCATCAGCTTTTGCTCTCAGCTGAACCTGCCGGTGCTGGGTGTGCTGGAGAACATGAGCGGCTTTATCTGTCCCAAATGCGGCGAGACCATCGACATCTTCAAGTCAGGCGGCGGGGAAAAATTGGCGCAAGCCATGCAGGTGCCGTTTCTGGGAAAAATTCCCATCGATCCGACCATCGTGCAGGCCGGCGACAACGGTGAACCCTTTATCTATTTTTACGCCAAGACCGAGACCGCGGCGATTTTCAACCGTATCGCGGCTGAGCTGCAGGATAGGATTGAAAAACAGGGCAATGCCAAAACGGTCTGATAAAAAAAAGAGGTTTCGTATCACTCATAAAGAACGGGGCCTAGTCAGCACGGCCCCGTTCTTTTTTTTTACAGCTCAAAAAAAACCAACGCCGGACGCCGTCAGCGTTCCGGACCCGTCGCGAGCGTCGCGCAGACGGCAGCCGGATCAAGGCCCTCGGCGCAGGCCGGGTCTGTAGGCCTCTTCGTATTCCGTTGATGAAAGGCCGGCCGCAACAGCCGGCCCGTCGGCGCCTCTCGGGCCATCAGACTTTTCGTAAAGCAGGCTTACCGCCCTGCTGTCTGATCGCCTCCATAAAGGCCTTGTCGACCGGATATTTCCTGAATGCGATAATGGCGAGGCCGGCGAACAGAATGCCGGACCAGAAGGTCGCGATGGTCAGGTTTTTAATCGCCTGAGGGGACTGCGTGGCGGCGCCGCTGACAAAACCGATCCAGCCCAGCACATTGCCGCTGATGAACAAGCCCACGGACAGAGACAGCTTGCCTAAAAAGCTGAACATGGCGCCATAACTGCCATCCTTGAGCACGCCGGTTTCGATGTTATTGATCTCCGCGGTATCCGCCACCATGGAGAAGGTCATGGGCATCAGGATGCCGTTTCCCATCCAGTAGAGGCCGTGGCAGATCACAAAGGTGATAATGGCGATCGGCAGGGTGACGCCGGCCGGCGACAACGTTGAAGTCGGGCTCAACACGCCGGTGGTAAAAAACAGGACAAGTAAAAAATTGCCGACGATGGAGAGCCCGGCGCCGAACAGAGCGGTCCTTTTTTTATCCAGACGTCTGGCGAGGATGGGACAAAGAACCGACCCGATGGCAAAGCCCATCATGGTACCGCCATGGGCAATGGCCTTTTCTCCTGAAGAAAAATTCATAAAATAGACATACAGATACATCTGCAACGACGCCACCAGCACGCATCCCTGGTTGATCAGTGCATAGAACGCATAGATCCTCTGCGAGTACTTGTCACGGAGGATCTCTTTGACATCGTGGAAAAAAGCGGCGATGTTGGTCGATTCCATGGCAACGCCCTGCCGCGAGTCGACGATATATTTACGCGTGGACAGCGTGACGATGAGCACCAACACCACGGTGGCGATGCTGAAAGCGGTGCCCATGTGCTGATAGTTTGAAACGACATTGGTGCTGGGCACATCGCCGACATCCTTGAAGAACAGATACCAGGCCAGGGCGGGGCCCAGCATGTTGGCGATCATGTTGGCCGTGGAACGGGCGCCCTGCAGGATGGAGCGTTCATGGTAATCCCGGCAGATCTCAAATCCCAGCGCCAGAAAGGGGATATAAAAAACCGTCACCGCGGTTCGTATCAGAATGTTCATGATCAAGAGGTACCAGAACAGGTAGCCGCTTTTTGCAATACCTCCGGGGATGGTCCACAGGAAATAGAAACTTGCAGCCAGCGCGAGCCCACCGACCAGGATGTACATATGCCGCCGGCCGAAACGGCTGCGGGTTTGATCCGAGAGAAACCCCATGATCGGATCGGTGATAGCGTCCCAAAAAACCGACACCGACAGCGCCAATCCAGCCAGTTTGTAATCCAGTCCCAGCGCTTGCGTGTAAAAGAGCATGGAAAAGGCAGAGATCCCGTTCATCGTCAAAGAGAACGCGCCATCGCCGGTTGAATAAAAGGCGATATCGATGAACGGTGTTTTCTTTTTTCGCCCACTTTCCTTGAATGCCATTCAGCCTCCATTCTGATCCACTATTCAACTACAATAAATATTTTTACCGCTATTTACAACAGATTTTTTCACCGCTGCGGTCCACTTTCCGCTTGTTTTTATTTTCCTGATTGTCTATACTATCGCCGTGAAAGGATATGTGGAAGGCTGGATGAAAAGATCAGCGATACAATCTGTGCCGCCGACATCACCCTGCTCAGAGTCAAACCAGGAGACCGGCCGTGGAGTTTTTACTTTCATTTCTTCTGTTCATCGTAGGTCTCATGATCCCGGCCTCATCGTCCGCCGGGGCTTTCCCCTCGGGCAAAAAATCCGTTGCGAAGGAGATAGATCTCAGCCGGCTAACCTGGAAGCTCTGGGGGTATCGCGCCTTCAGCTGGATAAAGAATTTTGACTTTGCCCGTCTGCAGGGCGACCGGGCGGAGATCATGAACCTGGATGTCCAGGTTCCCGGTTCAGTGCAAAAGGCGCTGCTCGACGCCGGCCTGATAAAAGACTGGAACATCGGCGCCAACAGCGTCAAGGCCGAATGGGTGGAGAACCGGCACTGGTTATTCGCCACAGTGCTGCCCGACGGCATTTTGCAAGCCGGCGATGAGTTCATCCTTCATTGCGCCGGCCTTGATCAGAAAGGCTCGATTCTGGTGAACGGTCGCGCAGCCGGCGCCTTTGACAACGCCTTTGTCTCCTATGATTTCAACCTCACCCCGTTTCTCAAGGAAAAAGACAACACCCTGGTCATCCTGTTCGAGTGCTCTCCCTCTTACCTGGGACACAGCTACTGGACTTCCAAAATAAAAGACTGGAAACCGCGCTTTTACTATGGATGGGACTGGACGCCGCGCATTGTACAGATCGGCATTTATGACCGGCTCGTGCTCAGAGTGCGGCCAAAAGGACAGCCGTTCATCACCACCGTGCGGGTGACCACGGTGGCGGAGCGCAAAAAAGATTTGGGCGAATTGATCCTTCGCGTGGATACAGACGGCCTTGGCGCCCACGAAAAAATCAGCGTCACGCTCGCTGACCGCAGCGGCCAAGTCGTGTTGAAGGAAACCGTGGCCGCGGCAGAGCTTCGCCTGGGCAAAAGCTGGAAGCCTCTTAAGGTGCGGCGCTGGTGGCCCAACGGAGCGGGCGAACAGCCCCTGTACCGTCTCACCGTTGAGCTGCTGGATGACTCCGGCGGGGTTGTGCAGCAATGCGGCAGAACCGTGGGATTCAAACACATAGAGTGGCTGCCGTGCAAGGGAGCGCCGGCCCACGCCGACCCGTGGGTCTGCAGCGTCAATCATCAGCCCATTTTTCTTCAGGGCGTCAACTGGACGCCCATCCGGCCGAATTTCGCCGACTTGACCGAGGCGCACTATCGCACTCTGTTGACCACCTATAAAAAACTGGGCATTAATATCATTCGCATCTGGGGTGGGGGATTCCCGGAGAAAGACTGGCTTTATGAACTCTGTGATGAGTTGGGCATTCTGATCTGGCAGGATTTTCCGGTCTCCTCGTCCGGCCTGGACGATTATCCTTCGCGTGATCCGGTCGTCATCAACGGCATTGTGCAGATCGTCAAAGGGTATCTGGACCGGCGCCAACACCACGTTTCCATATTGCTCTGGTGTGCGGGCAACGAGCTCTATGAATTGGAGAACGATACGGTTCCGGTGACCGATCGGCATCCCATGATCCGGGCCATGAAAGAGTGGGTCACCCTTCAGGATCCCGGACGCCGCTTTCTCAGCGGCTCGCCTTCAGGGCCGAATAAAATAGCGGACTGGGATACGTTCGGCAAACAGATCAACTGGGATGTTCACGGCCCATGGACTCTGCCGGTTGCGGAGAACGATGCGACCCTGCAGGCTGTCCGACGCTTCTGGCTTTTAGACGACGCCCTGTTTCATTCCGAAGTCGGAGTAGCGGGCGCCATGTCGGCTGAGATGATCGAGCGCTACCGCGGCGAATACCCCGCGCTGCCGGCCAACACCGACAATCCACTGTGGCGGAACGTCAATTGGTGGATTGAATGGAGCGACTATCTGAGAGAGCACCACGGGCAGGAGCCCGGCTCTCTGCCAGACTACGTCGCCTGGAGTCAGAAACGGCAAAGCGAGGGCCTGGCCATCGCCCTGCAGAGCTGTAAGAGACGGTTCCCCGGCTGCGGTGGCTTTATCCTTTGGATGGGGCACGACAGTTTTCCTTGTCCGGTCAACACCTCGATCATCGACTTTGACGGACATTTAAAACCCGCGGCCCGCAGGCTGAAAAAAATATTTAACAGCTGATTTTCTTGCTCATCACCACATCGCAATTTCCGCCCGGCTCCTGATCAGCTACAGGGACAAAACCCGCCCGGCGGTACAGCGATAGAGCCTCTTTGAGCACCGAGGCGGTCTTGAGCACCACCTCGGCAAAACCGCGCGCTTCAGCCTGCTGCAAAGCATAGTGTAAAAGGTTGCGACCCAATCCCCTGCCGCGGTAGCCGGGGGCCAGATACATGCGCCCCAGTTCGCAAACCGTTTCCGACACATAATGCAGGGCGACGGTGCCGATCAGTTCCTCCCCATCCATCAGGACATAAAAAGCGCCGTTTTGCCGCCAATAGTTCGCTTCGATATCCGTCAGATCATGATCGATGGTCTCCGCATCCATGGTCAGACCATAGCCGGACAGAATCGTAAAGATCAGATCCCAGATCCGTTGCCGGTCGCGGTTATCGGCCCGGCGAATATACAAAGTCTCCTGGACAGTCATCTCCGTTCTCGTCCTCTCTCTCAGAGCGATCATCACCAAGCGAACGCCACATCGCTCCCGTTAATTCTCCAGCCAAATAGTGCGAAACTCGATCGCCGCGCCCTCGCTCTGCAGGGCGATGGGGCCTGCATCGACAAAAGCCTTTTCACCGCGGTTGACCTCCACGCCGTTCACCGAGCAGATGATGCTCTGCCCGCGGCAGACGATGTCGTAGCTGTTCCACTCGCCCACGGGTTTCTCGATGCCGTCTTTCTGATTGGCAATGATCAAAAACGGCCGGTCGTTTTTATAGGTTTTGCCCGCCACGGTGATCTCGCCCGGCCCGATCAGCACCAGGTCGCCGGCATCGCCGGATTTGAGCTGGGCTTCAATACAGAGCGGCCACACCTGATCCGGTTCCTGGCAATGCAGCAGCACGCCGCTGTTGCCGCCCTCCTTCACCCAGCGCCACTCGAGATGCAGATGGTAATTGGAAAAAGAGGCTCGAGTACGAATGTAGCCTGTGGGTTTGCCGCTGCAACGGAGGACGCCGTCCTGGTTCGTCCAAACCGTATCGACCTGCACGGTTTGATCCGGGACATAGCGCACCCAGCCGTCAAAATCTGTCCCGTTCCATAAAACCGTGCGCGTTTTGCCGGGCCCGCAGGCAAGGGTCAACAGCACGCCGCTCATCAGCGCCATCATCAACGCCGGAAATTTTCTCATTTGCTTCTCCTTTTCATTCAATGGCCAAGTCATCCACCCCTTATCGATTTTCTCTTCGCCGGCAATAAAATATGAATTTTTATTCAATATCCTTCGGCGGCCAGTAGATCCATGATGATCTCCTCCCGACTCACCGCCGCCGCGCGCTGCTCTTTTTCCACCACAATCAGATATCCGCCGGATCCGCCCGCCGCCTGATAGGCCTGGATCAGCGCCTGCTGATCGCTCACCAGCCGGCGGCCGTCCTTGTCCGACCAGGCCTCAAAGGCGGTCAGGCATCCCAGAGACGGGGTAAAGGGATAATACGCTTTGCCGCGATAATAATCGGGATCGACCGTGCTGCCGTGAGCGACGATCTCTGCGCGGCCGGCCTGTCCCGCATAATAAGCCTCGAACATGGGCGTGTAGGCTCTCCACCCCGCAGGCAGCAGACGCGCATAGGTTTCCACAGTCCAATCGGCATCCCGGACAGACGCAGAGTGAAAAAAGCGCGAGGGCGAGATTTCTCCAGGCAGCGCCAGGTTCAGCACCGGCGTTGGTCCGATCAAATCGCTTTTCGACTCTTCAATGCCGAGGATGCAATAGACGCCCTGCGGCGTATTGCCGTTGGTCAGATAACCGGGCAGTGCGGACAGGGAACGGGCGAGATGGCGAATGCAAAACAGAGAGCCATCCGGATTGCGCAAAAATTCGCCGTCAGGCTTTTTCACCACCGTGAGCCCGGGATAGTCGCGGTTAGGACGCTGAAAGCTGTAAACGATCGGGCCGCCGGCGTTAAAGCTATGCCGCAGCAGGGCAGACAGCGCCGGGCGCGCACGCACCCGTTTGACCGGCGTTTCA
>CAZKQR010000013.1:0-24384 GCA_964554965.1 uncultured Cytophagia bacterium
GCCACCAGCAGGAATCGAACCCGCGACGTCCTCATTACAAGTGAGGTGCTCTACCAACTGAGCTATGGTGGCTTAACAAGATTACGAACGTAGCCTTATAATATAGGGAAATTTGCATTAAAAGCAAGAAAAATCTTCAAAACCATGCCTTTTTTTGCCCGAAATGGCTAATCGCGGGTCCAGGTCACCCCCTGCTTGCCGTCCTTGATCTGCACGCCCAGGCTGGTCAGCCCATCGCGCAGCCGGTCGGCCAGAGCCCACTCCTTTTTCTGCCGCAGCTCGTTGCGCAGGCTGACCAGCAGGTCGATGAACGGATCCGCCTCCAGCCCCGCCCTGGGGGGCTCAGAGCCCAACCCGAGCACGTTCACATACAGCTCCTCAAAGGCCGTCGCCGCCGCTGCGCCCAGGGGCGCGCCCTCAGCCAGCGCACGATTGAGATCGCGGGAAAAATCGAACAGACGGCCGATGGCAGCCGGCGTATTGAAATCGTCATCCATCTCCTGGCGGAACAACTGCACGTGGCGTTCCGCCAGCTCCCGGCCGCTGTCAGCGCCGGCATTGCCTGCCGGCCTTTTCTGCAATTCAACGCGCGTATTGCGCAACCGGTCCAACCCCTGAGCGGCCGCCGCAATGGCCGCGTCGGAAAAATCCACCGGACTGCGATAATGCGACTGCAGAATGAAAAAACGGATCTGCTCGCCGCTGAATTTTTTCAGCGCTTCCGCGATGGTGGTGAAATTGCCCAACGATTTGCTCATCTTGACGCCGTCCACCAGCACCATGTTGTTGTGCATCCAATAACGGACAAACGGCTTGCGGCTGGCCGCTTCACTCTGCGCGATTTCGCATTCGTGATGAGGAAACTGGTTCTCCATGCCGCCGCCGTGAATGTCAAAGGTCTCGCCCAGGTATTTGGCCGACATGGCCGAACACTCGATGTGCCAGCCGGGAAAACCGCGGCCCCAGGGACTGTTCCATTGCATCAGATGGTTTTCCGCCGCCTTTTTCCATAAAGCGAAATCCGCCGGATGGCGCTTTTCCTCAATGACGTCCAGCCGGGCGCCGGCCATCTGCTCCTCCACCTTGCGGCCGGAGAGTTTGCCGTACTCGGAATATTTGGAAACGTCAAAATAGACCGAGCCGTTGACTTCATAGGCATAGCCGTTCTCAAGCAGCTTTTTCACCAATTCGATCTGTTCAGGGATGTGGCCGCTGGCGCGCGGTGAGATGTCCGGCCGCAGCACGTTCAGCTGATCCATGGCTTTAAAATACGCTGCGGTGTATTTTTCCACCAGCTCCATGGGCTCTATCTGTTCGCGCGCCGCACCTTTGAGAATGCGGTCTTCTCCGGAATCCAGCATATGGCCCACATCGGTGACGTTTTGCACATACCGCACCCGATAGCCCAGCCAGCGGAAATAACGGACCACCACATCAAAGCTGATATAACTTTTGGCATGGCCGATGTGCGGATAATCGTAAACCGTCGGGCCGCACACATACATATGGACGCGTCCGGGCTGCAACGGCTGAAATTCTTCTTTTTGTCTGGTCAGGGTGTTGTAGATGTGCAGAGACATGGTTGTTCCGATCTTATTAAAGCCAACTGTTCGCGGCCTACCCGGCGAAAGAAACCGTTTATCGAATCCAGCCCCACCACCCGGTCAGGTCCTCGCGCGGTCTGAAACAAAACTCAACGGTCGTCGGTCTCGATCAACGCCACCGCCTGGGCGGCCACGCCTTCCCCGCGACCTTCCCATCCCAATTCCTCGGTGGTGGTGGCTTTGATCGAAACCGCATCCACCGCCACCTGCATGGCCTGGGCCAGATTCCGGCGCATGGCCGGCACATGCGGCGCGATTTTGGGTCGCTGCAGGATCAGAGTGGCATCCACATTGGCCACGCGATAGCCCTTTTGTTCAAGCAGTCCCACCACCTGCTGCAACAGCCGCAGGCTGTCCGCCTGGTGGAAAGCCGGATCGGTATCCGGAAAATGGCGGCCGATATCTCCCAGCGCAGCGGCTCCCAGCAGCGCGTCGCTGACGGCGTGACACAGGACATCCGCGTCCGAGTGGCCCAGCAACCCCTTCTCATAGGCGATCTCTACGCCGCCGAGAACCAGCCGGCGGCCGGCAGCGAACGCGTGAACGTCGTAGCCGTGACCGATGCGCATCATTGGTTCCATCCTTCCATGATCGCGGCGGCGATCGCCAGGTCGATCGCGGTGGTGATCTTTATGTTGCGATAATCGCCCTGCACCAGCGCCACCGGCAGGCCGAGGCGCTCGACCAGGGCGGCGTCGTCGGTACTGAACCGGCCTTCATCCGCAGCCGCCGCATAGGCCTGCTGCAGGATGGATCGGCGGAACGCCTGCGGGGTTTGCACCGCCGCCAGACGGCTGCGCTCCAGCGTCTCGCCCACCCGTTGATCGACCCGGGTCTTGATGGTATCGGAGGGCGTCACTGCGGCCACGGCGCTGCCTTCGCGCCTGGCTGCTTCCAGCACCCGCTGAATCAACTCATGAGCGACAAAGGGACGCACGCCGTCATGCACCATGATCCATTCGCAGTCCGGCGGTGCAGCCTGCAGGCCATTCATCACAGAGTGGTGCCGTTCCTCGCCGCCCTCGACAACGATGGGCACGCGGGCGAGCGGCCATCCGCTGATGCGCTGCATCGCGTCCGCTCTTTCACCTTCAGGAACCACGGTCACCACGCAATCGACATCCGGGCTGCTGCAAAAGCAGGCCAGGGTATGATACAGAATGGGTTTGCCGGCCAGCAGCCGGTACTGCTTGCGAACGCCGGCGCCGAAACGGCTTCCTCTTCCGGCAGCGACCAGGATGGCGGCCACCCTTGCTCTTTGCATAGTCTAACGCTCCCCATCACCAAAAAGACCAGCGATAGAGAATCCGCCGGTCCGGCGAGCCTTGAAAAAAAAATAAAAGAAGCGCCGTTTCCGGCGCTCATTCACTTGGCTGCGGTTTAGCGCCGGGCTGCCCTGGTCCGGCTGAAAACCTAGAGAATCATCATCGCGTCGCCATAGCTGTAGAACATATATTTATCGCGAATGGCCTTGCGATAGGCCTTAAGGATCAGATCCCGAGAGGCAAAGGCAGAGACCAGCATCAACAGAGTGGAGCAGGGCAGATGGAAATTGGTGATCATGTGGTCCACGATTTTAAAATCATAGGGTGGATAGATAAACTTGTCGGTCCACCCGCGGCCGGATTTGGCCCAGCCTTCCGAGGTGACGCTGGTCTCCAGTGCGCGCACCACGCTGGTTCCCACGGCGAACACTTTTTTCTTGTTGCGCTTGGCTGCATTGATCTGATTGGCGGCCTGATCCGAGATGTCAAAGAATTCAGAGTCCATTTTATGCCGGCTCAGATCTTCGACCACCACCGGGCGAAAGCTGCCCAGTCCGAGGTGAAGGACGATGCGCACCACAGTCACGCCCTTTTTTTCAATGCGGTCGATCATTTTGTTGGTGAAATGCAGGCCGGCGGTGGGCGCAGCCACGGCGCCGCGCACTTTGGCGTATACGGTCTGATAACGATCTTTGTCCGAGGATTCCGGATCCCGTTTGATGTAGGGCGGCAACGGAGATTTGCCGATCTTTTCCACGATCTTGTAAAAGTCGCCGCCGTAATTAAAGCGCACAACGCGGCCGCCGGACACGGTGTTGTCGATCACATCGCACACCAGATCGTCGCCGATGCTCAGGCGATTGCCGACGCGCACCTTGCGGGCCGGACGGACCAGCACCTCCCACAGGCCGGCCTCCAGTTCGCGCAGCAGAAAAACCTCCACCTTGGCGTCGGTCTTGTCCTTGGTGCCCTCCAGACGCGCGGGAAAGACTTTGGTCTCATTCAATACCAGGCAATCGCCCTCATGCATGTGAGCCACGACATCGGTAAAAACACCCTCCTGAAAACTCTCATCGCTGCGCTGGACGACCAGCACTTTGCATTTGTCTCGCTGCTCGCTGGGATACTGTGCGATCAACTTTTCCGGCAGATTGTATTTGAAATCAGATAGCTTCATCGGGCGAATTCCTCCGATTAGTTTAAGATCGTTCTATGACCCGTCGGGTTTGGACGCAAAATACTTGGTCTTGCAACCAAAAGGGTGCTCGAGCATGCCCTCCGGCGCGGATTAAAAAAGTTCTGGTTGAGTCGATCTCCCGTGTGCGCGTTGAAAATGGCGATAGGCGGCGTCGGTGGCGACGCGGCCGCGCGGCGTTCGATTGAGAAAGCCGATCTGAATCAGATACGGCTCATAGATCTCTTCGATGGTATCGCTCTCTTCGCCGATGGCCACCGCCAGCGTGTTCAAGCCCACCGGACCGCCGCTGAATTTTTCGATCACCGTGAGCAGGATGCGTTTGTCCATATCGTCCAACCCCTTCTCATCCACATCCAGCCGCTGCAGGGAGTGACGCGTGCTTTCACAGGAGATGGTCTGCAATCCCTCGATCTGGGCGAAATCGCGCACCCGGCGCAGCAGGCGGTTGGCGACGCGCGGCGTACCGCGCGAGCGGCGTGCGATCTCCCGTGCGGCCTCGGCGTCGACCGGATAGCCGAGGATTCTGGCCGAGCGCAACACCACTTCGTGCAGCTCTTCGGGGTTATAATAGTCGAGCCGCAAGGATACGCCGAACCGCGCCCGCAACGGCGAGGTCAATAAACCGGCGCGCGTCGTGGCGCCGACCAGGGTAAAGTGCGGCAGTTTCAACTGAATCGTGCGGGCGTTGGCGCCCTTGTCCAAAATGATATCCAGCTTGAAATCCTCCATGGCCGGATAGAGATACTCCTCGACCACGCGGTTCAGCCGGTGGATCTCGTCGATGAACAGAACATCATGATCGCGCAGATTGGTGAGCAGGCCGGCGAGATCGCCGGGCCGTTCCAGCGTCGGGCCGGAGGTGATGCGAATGTTGACGCCCATCTCCCGGCTGATGATGTGGGCCAGGGTGGTCTTGCCCAATCCCGGCGGCCCGTAGAACAGCACATGATCCAGCGACTCTCCCCGCTCCAGCGCGGCGCGGATGAATACGTGCAAATTCTCCTTGATCTTGCTTTGGCCGATAAATTCTGAAAAATGGCTTGGCCGCAGGGTAGAATCCAGCTCCCGTTCGCCGTTGAGCGGCTCAGGATCCGTAGGACGATCGGGTGAATGCAAAGGATCGGTCAAGCTTGTATCCATGGATGAATGCATACCGTATAGAGTGACGGCCGGGCGCCGGCCGCTGAGAATTATCCCTGCAGCGCCTGGCGCAGCAGCTTTTCAATGCTCGCTTCTTCACCCAAAGCGTTCGCCGCTTTTTCTATGCTGCGCACAGCCTCCGGCCGGGTGTAGCCCAGAGAGAGCATGGCCTGAATCGCTTGCTCCAGCATATCCCGGTTCAGCCGCACCGGGATGGAAAGGTCGGTGGCGATTTTCCCGAGCTGAGCCACGGCCTTGTCCTTCAGATCCAAAATCAACCGTTGCGCGGTTTTTTTCCCCAGCCCGGGGATCCGGGTGAGGCTCGCTTCATTGCCCTCTGCCAGATATTTGTACAGGTCCGCAATTTTGCAACCGGACAGGATGCCCAGCGCCAATTTGACGCCGATGCCGCTTACCGACACCAGCATCTGAAAGAGCTCCTTTTCTTCGATCGAAAAAAAACCGATCAACGACAGCGCATCCTCGCGAACGTGCAGGTGGGTCTGCAGCATGACCGCAGCGCCGGGGTCGGGCAATTTTTCAAACGTGGAGAGCGGGATCAGGACATCCAGCCCCACGCCCGCGGTCCGGACCACGGCGCGGGTGGCAGTCTTGCCGACGAGAACGCCGCTGATAAAAGCGATCATCGCGTGTCTCCCTGCAGACGGAATGAGGATGCGGTTCGATGATGATGACAGATGGCGAGGGCAAGGGCATCGGACGTATCCAGAGGCCAGCCCGCAAGGTTCAGCTGCAGCAAACCGCTTACCATGCTCTGAACCTGCTCCTTGCCGGCAGCGCCATAACCGGTCAAGGCCTGTTTCACCTCTCGAGCCGCGTAATAGAAAATCGGCAGGTCGGCATGTACCGCCGCCATCAGCGCGGCGCCGCGCGCCTGCCCGAGCTGCAACGCCGCCCGCACGTTGCGGCTGACAAAGATTTCTTCAAACACTATCTGCTGCGGATGATGGCGGCCGATCATTCCAGCGATCTCTTCGTATATCATTTTCAGGCGTTGTTCAAAGGCGGAACCCGATCGCGTGCGCACACATCCGCAGATCACGCAATGCAACGGTCCCTGCGGCTCGCCGTCCACGATCCCATAGCCGGTCACCGCACCGCCGGGGTCAATGCCCATCACCCGCATCAGTCGTTCAACGAGGCCAGAGTGTTTTCATCCACATCAAAATTGGAATAGACGTTTTGCACGTCATCATGTTCTTCGATCGCATCGGCGAGCTTCATCAGCGATTCCGCGGTTTTGCCTTCCACCTTGATGGTGTTGGAGGGCTGCATACTGACCTCCGCCGAATCATATTTGATGCCGGCGGTTTCCAAGGCTTTTTTAACCGGCTCCAGTTTGGCGGGTTCGGTGAGGATTTGAAAGATATCTCCATCCTGCTGAATATCATCCGGTCCGGCATCCAGCGTGGCAGCCATCAGATCATCCTCAGTCATTCCGGCGGCCGGCACAACGATCAAGCCCTGTTTGCTGAACAATCGGGCCACACTGCCGGTCACGCCGAGGTTGCCGCCGTATTTGGAAAAGAGATGCCGCATCTCGGCCACTGTCCTGTTCTTGTTATCCGTCACCACCTCGACATAAAACGCCGTGCCGCCCGGACCGAATCCCTCGTAAACGATCTCTTCATAGTTCACGCCTTCAAGCTCGCCGGTGCCCTTTTTGATCGCACGGTCAATGTTGACCGCCGGCATGTTCGCCGTCTTGGCCGCCAGGACAGCGGTGCGCAAACGGGGGTTCGCGGATTCATCACCACCGCCGTTGCGCGCAGCGATGGTGATCTCTTTGATCAGCCGAGTAAACAACCGTCCGCGTTCTGCGTCGGTCTTACCTTTTTTACGTTTGATGGTCGCCCATTTGGAATGTCCGGACATAGTGCCTCCTAAAAAAAGCCCGCTACCGGATCGGTAGACGGGATCTGGGTGGGATCGGTTGGCAGCTGCAAGAAAGGAAAAATCAGCTGTCTTAAAATATAATAAAAAAAACGCTTAAAAACAACCGGAAAAATCGGGGTAGCGGGGAAAAACGCGGGCGGCAGAACGGATCAGCGCTGCAGGATCAGAGAATCACCGGGAGCGGAAAACAGGCTGTTACGGTCAGGCGGCTGCTTGTACACCTGAGAGCGGGTAATCCAGGCTTTGGCAAACCCCTTGGCCAATGCGCGCTGCTGCAGCGAATCAGCCTGGCTGCGGGACAGGCAATCGCCCAGGCGCAGCTTGTAGTAGGGATTATCGAACAGCAGATAGACATTTTCGCTGAAGGAGAGCAGGGCGCGCTGCATATCCGCCCGGGCTTCCGTCTCTTCCCGGGTGGCGACCAGCTGCACCCGATACCCGTCCGCATACACCCCCGCGCTCTCCTCCACCCTGCTGCGTCCCTTTAACAGGGCCTCAAACTGCTCTTTGCGAATCACCTGCTGGCGCACAGCGCTGCTGTCCAGGGTCAGATCCAGCAATGTGGCCGGATCCCAGGACTCCTCCAACGTGTAACGGTCCTCTTGCCGGGCCGTCGAGGTTCCAGCGTTGGCCGTAGTTGCGGAAGGGGATTGCCCCAGGGCGATGGCAGCTGTACATAACACAAACAGAAAGGATCTCATCTTTCGCCGGACTTTCTATAGAATAAACGGGCCATGGCAATGGTTTAAATTAGTGCAATCCAGATTAAAATGCAATAAAATTATCCCTTGACATTATGGTCGAAACCCATTATACTATTTGACGCCCGGCCTTGCGACCGGATTTACCCCCCGACCGCTGCCTTGGGCGTTCTTTGCTGGCCATGATTCTTTAAGGAGTTGCCTATGACCACCGCTGCTCACCCCTGGCTGTTGAACCGGGCAACGGCGCATTACCCGTTGGCGGAAATCGATGAACCGCAGCTCATGCGCGATCAGTTTCCATACAGCGAAATACCCAAAACGATCTTTGATGACGTGTGGGTCACCCCTAAACCGGCAGACGAGATATGGATCACCGACACCACGTTTCGCGACGGACAGCAGTCGCGGACGCCGTTCACGGTGGCACAGGTGTCGCGATTGTTCGATCTGCTCAGCCGGCTCTCCGGCCCCCAGGGCATCATCCGCCAGTCCGAGTTTTTCATCTATTCCAGCCACGACCGTGAGATCCTCGAAGAGGTGCGCCGCAAAGGGTACCGTTATCCGGAGGTGACCGCCTGGATCCGCGCCAATCCCGCTGATTTTGAGCTGGTCAAGCAGGTGGGGCTGAAAGAGACCGGCATGCTGACCTCTATTTCAGACTATCACATCTTTTTAAAGCTGAAAAAAACGCGGCGACAGGCGCTGGATGCCTTTATGCAGGTGGTGCGCGCAGCCGCGGAAGCGGGCCTGGAAGCCATCCGCTGCCATTACGAAGACGTGACCCGCGCTGACTTTTGGGGCTGCGTCATGCCCTTTACCGAAGAGCTGATGAACTTTTCGCAGAAATCCGGGTTGCGCATTAAAATCCGCCTCTGCGACACCATGGGCTACGGCTTGCCCTGGGCGAACGCCGCTCTGCCGCGCTCCATTCCCAAGATGGTCTTTTATCTGCAGCGGGAATTCGGCATTCCTTCGGAAAACCTGGAATGGCACGGCCATAACGATTTCCACAAGGTCCACATCAATTCCCTCACCGCCTGGCTGTCCGGCGTTGCCAGCGTCAACGGCGCGGTGCTGGGGTTCGGAGAACGGACCGGCAATTCGCCTTTGGAAGCGCTGGCGGTGGAGTACGCCTCCCTCACCGGCCATGTCAACGGAATGGATCTGACCGCCATCAGCGACATCGCCGATTATGTGCGCGAAATCGGCACGCCGGTGCCGGCCAACTTTCCCTTTGTCGGCGAACGGTTCAACGTCACCATGGCCGGCATCCATGCCGACGGCGTGATTAAAAACGAAGAGATCTATAATATTTTCGACACCGGCAAAATTCTCAAACGGCCGTTGGACGTCAACATCACCGACCGCTCCGGCATCGCCGGCGTTGGCTTTTGGGTGAATCGCGAGATGCAGAAACGGGGTAACCCGGCGCTGGATAAACGCGATCCCCGCATCGCTAAAATGTTCGAATGGGTGGAAGCCCAGTATGACAACGGCCGCATCACCGCCATCTCGCCGGAGGAGATGGCCGAGCTGTTCAAAAAACATTTCGACTCCGTCTGATCCCCTGTCGGCGGAGCACTCAGCATCTAATCCTGTACGGCCATTGACAACCTGAGTTTTTTGGAAACCACAAACCCTACATTGGATAAACTGTTCGTCTACGGCTCGTTGAATAATGATCAGTATTTTCACATTCTGACCGGCCGCACGTTTTCCGCGCAGCCGGCCGAACTGCTGGATCATCGTCGCGTGCAACGGCGCAACAGCTTTGCTTTTGCCCTGCCCTGGAACGGCTCCCGCATCAGCGGTAAACTGCTCTCCGGCGTCACCCCGGCTGCTTTGCAAAAACTGGACGAATATGAGGGCGAGGGCCACCTCTACCACCGGCGCATCGCCCGCGTCAAAATCGACGGGGAGATCACCCAGGCCTATGTCTATGTCGGCGATCCCAAAGCGCTCAAGCCCTATCTCAAAAAAGGCTTCAACGACCGCGACCGGATCGAGGAGTTTGTCGCCCGTCAGGTGGAGCGTTATCTGGAAAACAAAGCGGATCGCAACCTGCTCATGGACCGCAGACATTTATCGCTCATGGTCACCCGCGAACTGTTGTCCGAGGAGGTTGAATCACTGCTCAGCCAGCATTTTCTCGACGCCGGCCTGCCTCCGTTCATCATCAAGCATGAAATCGAAAGCGCCAGTCTGCCGTCCCTGGACTGGCTGGCCGCGGATCGCAAGGCCCAGGCCTATGCCGACGCCTACCTGTCAATGGTAATTAAATTTATTGTTTTTAATCAATTAGAAGAAAAGTTTCGCGACCAGTACCGCGGCAGTGTGCAGACAAAACCAAACTATTATCATCACACGCTGTCCGGATTGATGGCGCTTCAGCTGCTGCAGACGCAGCGGCCGCGGGTGCAAACCGCCATGACCCAGATGGGCGTCGACACGTATCGCGAGGACCTGCGCTATATCGATTACGGCGTGGCGGCCATCATGATCGCCGAAGAAATCTTTGATCTTGACCTGGCTGACGAGATCGTCTATCAGGTCAAGAAACACCGGCGCAGCGGCAGCCATCCACTGGGCGCTGAACTCGAGTTCTCCAACCTCGGCGTCCAGGCCATCGCCGCGGCGGAACGCCAGGATCCGGTCTACGACGGCTTTTATTATTTTTATGATTTCGATCTCATGCGCCGCGGCTGGAAGCTGGGCGCGCATATCGATGATCACGGCTTTTTAACATCGCCGGATGTGCGCACGCGCGGTTTTATGGAGCTGGCGTTCGGCCGCTATCGTCTGCTGGGCGATGTGAGCAAACCGGCCACCGACGACACGTGGGTGCTCAGCCGCATGATCGAACTGGCGGTGGACTATATCGATGTCCAACCGCACAGTCTGCACATCAGCATCGAGACGTTGCCGGATCGCGCCTTTCGTAAAATCGACGATCCGCAATTTTTTCTCTGCCTGCTGCTGCTGGGCGGGGATCTGCGCAAGGACGATCAGGGACGGCTGCGCGAATGGCGCATTCATAAAGAGGAGATCACCCATCCGGAGGTCGGCGTCTGCCTGTCGCGGCTGAACCGGCATCATCAGAATCCGTCGGAGCGCAAGTGGTCTTCGGTGGTGGAATTTCAATTTCCTCGACTGACGGCCGGCCGGGATTACCAGCCGCTGATCATGGCGCTGAAAGGATTTCAGATCGCCGCCAACCCCTATCCGTTCAAAGGCGTCAAAGAGTGTCCGTTTCAGGCCCTCTATGAAGAGATCGAACAATCGCTGGTGGACTGGGCGGCGCAGCCGATGCCGGTGTCGGCGTCTTCCTTGAACGCCTTTATCGACCTGGTGGAAAAAGGCCTGAAAGAAGAAGCTCTCAAGTGCGGCGCAGAGTATGATGCGTACTGCCGCTTGATGCTGGGACGGATCGAAACAGAGTTGCAAGAAATCAACCAACGCATCATAGACCATCAACCGAAGCGAACGAGCACTCACGCTTGAAGCGTATAACCCATAGAAAGGAAAATCCACTATGTCCTCTCCGGAATTGGAAAAAGCCAAAGCCCATTTCAGTGCGCTGATCGAAGAACAGCTGGCGCGGGTGGTGGAGATGAAAAAAAATGCGCAATGGATCGATTACACGGCGCTCAAGCCGATCATCATCGGGGTCTGCTGGGGCGACGGCATCGGACCCATCATCGCCCGGGAGACCCAACGGGTGCTGGAGCATGTTCTGGCCGATGAGGTCCGCGGCGGCCGGGTGGCCTTTCGCGCCATTGAAGGGTTGACCATTGAAAACCGGATCAAACATCTCAAGGCCATTCCGGATGATGTGCTGGCCGAGCTCAAAGCCTGTCATGTGATCCTCAAAGCGCCGACCACGACGCCGGAAAAAGGCGGGCCGTATCCCAACATCGAAAGCGCCAACGTGGCCATGCGGCGCGAACTGGATCTGTTCGCCAATGTGCGGCCGGTGCAGGTGCCGCAGGAGGGCATCGATTGGGTCTTTTTCCGCGAGAACACCGAGGGCGCCTATATCCTCGGCAGCAAAGGCATTCAGGTGACCGAGGACCTGGCCATCGATTTCACCGCCGTGACCAAACAGGGCTGTGAACGCATCATCGAGATGGCCTTCCACTATGCGCACACCAACAAGATCCCCAAAGTCACGGTGGTCACCAAGGCCAATGTCATCAAAACCACGGACGGGCTGTTTCTCGAGACCGCCGAGCGAATCGGCAAACGCTATCCGGACATCAAATGGGACGCCTGGTACATCGACATCATGACGGCCAAGCTGATCGATCCCAAACGCCGCACGCAGTTTCGGGTTCTGGTCATGCCCAACCTGTACGGCGATATTCTCACCGATGAGGCGGCCGAGTTTCAGGGCGGCGTCGGCACCGCCGGCAGCGCCAACATCGGCAAGCGCTACGCCATGTTCGAAGCCATCCACGGTTCTGCGCCGCGCATGATGGAAGAGGGGCGCGGCCAATACGCCGATCCCTGCAGCCTGATCCGGGCGGCGGCGATGATGCTGCGCCACATCGGTTTTATCGCCAATGCGGAAAAAATCGAAATGGCGCTGGACATCTGCAGCCGGTTTGAAAAAGAACAGGTGATCACCGGCCGCACCGACGGCGCCACCAGCCGCCAGTTCTGCGACTATCTGATGGAGACGCTGCGAGATCCTTATCTGCAGAGTCGCTGGGGGTCGCTGAAAAAGAACATTCAAACGACGAGGCAAGAGGCATGAGTGCAACCGTAAAAAACCGCTTCGGCGCCCGGGTGACTCTGAACACCAGTGCAGGACCGGTCGATATCTTTTCCCTGCCCCATCTGCAACAGCAGGGCTTGAGCGCCATCGACCGGCTTCCCTTCAGCCTGCGCGTGCTGCTCGAATCCCTGCTGCGCAACAGCGAATCAGCAACCGCCGCGGAGCAGGATGTCGTTCATCTGGCGAATTGGTCTGCCGCTGAACCCCAAGCGGTCGAGATCCCCTTCATGCCCGCGCGGGTCATTCTGCAGGATTTCACCGGCGTGCCCGCCCTGGTGGATCTGGCCGCCATGCGTTCCGCGTTGCAGCGTCTGGGCGGAGATCCAAAACAGATCGAGCCGCTCATTCCAGCGGATCTGATCGTGGATCATTCGGTCCAGGTGGATCATCACGCCTGCGCTGAAGCGCTGGCCGCCAACATGAAACTAGAGTTCGAACGCAATCGTGAACGCTATGAATTCCTCAAATGGGGACAACAGGCCTTTAAAACCGTACGAATCGTGCCGCCGGGCATGGGCATCATTCACCAGGTGAACCTGGAATTTCTCGCCCGCGGCGTCTGCCGCAGCGATAAAGACGGACGCCCCATCGCCTATCCGGACAGTGTGGTCGGCACGGATTCACACACCACCATGATCAATGGGCTGGGCATCGTCGGCTGGGGCGTCGGCGGCATTGAGGCGGAAGCCGTGATGCTGGGGCAACCGATCTATATGCTGCTGCCCAAGGTGGTGGGCGTGCGCGTGACCGGCCGCCTGCCGGCCGGCGCCACAGCCACGGATATCGCATTGACGGTCACCCAAATGCTGCGCAAAAAAGGGGTGGTCAATCAGTTTGTGGAGTTTTTCGGCCCCGGCCTGAACGCGGTCAGCCTGCCGGACCGGGCCACCATCGCCAACATGGCGCCCGAATACGGCGCCACCATGAGCTTTTTCCCCATGGATCAGGAGAGCATCGATTATCTTCGCCGCACCGGCCGGCCCGCCAATCAGGTCGACCTGGTGGAACGTTACTGCAAACATCAGGGATTGTTTCGAACCGATGACCGGCAGGAGGTTCTGTTCACGGAAACCTTGGACCTGGATCTGAGCCGGATCGAACCCTGTCTGGCCGGACCCAAACGGCCGCAAGACAGAATCCCTCTGGCGGATACGGGCAAAGCCTTTGTTCATTCCCTGTCCGCGCCGCTGGATCAGCGCGGATTCAACCTGGCGGCGGACAAGCTGGACCGCCGCGTGCATATTCAGACGTCGAAAGGATCCTGTGAACTGCGCCACGGCAGCGTGGTCATCGCGGCCATCACCAGCTGCACCAACACCAGCAATGCTTCGGTCATGCTGGCAGCGGGATTGCTGGCGAAAAAGGCGGTGGAGAGAGGGCTGACTGTTCCTTCCCATGTCAAGACCAGCCTGGCCCCCGGCTCCCGCGTGGTCACCTCGTATCTGCAGTCAACGGGCCTGCTTCCTTTTCTCGAACAACTCGGATTTCATGTGGTGGGCTATGGCTGCACCACTTGCATCGGCAACAGCGGACCGTTGGCGAATGAGATCAGTTCAGCCATCACCTCCTCGGAGCTGGTGGCTGCAGCGGTGCTCAGCGGCAATCGCAATTTTGAAGGACGGATTAATCCGCATACCCGTGCCAACTTTCTCGCCTCACCGCCTCTGGTGATCGCCTACGCTCTGGCCGGCAGGATGGATATCGATCTGACCCGCGAACCGTTGGGCCAGGATCGCGACGGCCGTCCGGTGACCCTGCAGGAGCTCTGGCCCACCGGACAGGAGATACGAGCGATGATCAGCGAGGCGGAGCGCTCTTTTCATTACGAAACCGTGTACCAGGATGTGAACGCTCTGGTGCCTGAATGGCAGGCGGTGATCGGGCAGGACGGCGATCTTTATCGCTGGCAGTCCAATTCCACCTATATTCAAGAGCCGCCCTTTTTCCTCAATCAAACGACCGCCGGCGTGCAGCCCATTCTCAACAGCCGGGTGCTAGCGCTGTTCGGCGATTCGGTGACCACCGATCACATCTCCCCGGCCGGCTCCATTGCCAAAGACGGACCGGCCGGCCGCTATCTGCTCTCCTTAGGCGTGGCGCAGCAAGAGTTCAACTCGTACGGCGCGCGCAGGGGCAACGACCGGGTGATGGTGCGCGGCACTTTTGCCAATGTGCGGCTGAAAAATCTGCTGGTCCCGGGCGTGGAGGGCGGAGTAACGCTCCATCTGCCGGATGGCGAGCGCATGTGTATGTACGACGCAGCGATGCGCTACCGCCGGGAAGAAACCCCTCTCATCATCCTGGCCGGCAAAGAGTATGGCACTGGATCATCCCGCGATTGGGCGGCCAAGGGCACGCTGCTGCTCGGCGTTCGCGCGGTGATCGCTGAGAGCTTTGAACGGATCCATCGCAGCAATCTGGTGCATATGGGCGTCTTGCCCTTGCAGTTCCGGCCTGGAGAAAACATTCAGACGCTGGGACTCACCGGCCATGAACACTACTCGATTCTCATCGAGGAGGGTTGCCGGCCGGGTCAGGAGATACCGGTCCGCGTGCGACGCCCGGATGGAGAGGAGATCACTTTTTCCGTCGTGGTGCGCATCGATACGCCGGTGGAAATAAAATACTATCAACACGGAGGCATCCTCCCCACCATGCTGGCGGAGTTTGCATCAAGGAGGACGGATGGCACAAACGGTCAACGATGAAACTCTGTTGCAGTACATTCAGCAGGTCTTTTTAACCTTTGACCTCACTCAGCGGGACGCTCAGATCTGCGCCGAAAACCTGGTGCTGGCGGATCTGCGCGGCATCCCTTCGCACGGCGTGGCGCGTCTCAAGCGTTATGTGGATGGAATGAAAAACGGCACCATTCTTCCGCAGGCGCGGCCGCGCGTGATCCAGGATCATCCCTGTACTGCCGCAGTGGACGGCTGCGCCGGCCTGGGCCAGATCGTCGGCCATTTTGCCGGCCGATTGGCCATTGACAAAGCGTCCGCCGGCGGAGTGGGTGTAGTGACGGTGCGCAACAGCAACCACTACGGCATCGCCGGGTATTATAGCCAGATGATGCTGGAGGCCGGTCTGCTGGGCATCTCCATGACCAATTCAGCGCCGCTGGTGGTGCCGACGTTTGGCCGCGAGATGGTCATCGGCACCAATCCGATCAGCCTCACGGCGCCGGCAAAACGCAACAAACCTTTTTTCCTCGATATGGCGACCTCTGTGGTGCCGCGGGGGAAATTGGAAGTGTACGACCGCCTTGGCAAAACCATGCCGGAAGGCTGGGCGGTGGATGAGCAGGGCCGGGTAACCGGCAACGCGGCCAACGTACTTAAAAACATGGTTGCACGAGCAGGGGGCGGCATTCTGCCTTTGGGCGGCGCCGGTGAATCTCTCAGCGGCTACAAGGGCTATGGCATGGCGGTGCTGGTAGATGTACTCTGCGGTGTGCTCTCCGGCGGCGCCTACGCCGACCTGGTGGACAGCAAGGGGCCCCACGGCGAGCATCAACCGGCAAACGTCGCCCACTTTTTTATGGCGCTGAAAATCGAAAATTTTGTCGACCGCGACACCTTTTGCGACAAGATGGACGATCTGATCGACCGGCTGAAAAACTCGGCCAGAGCAAAAGACGAACCGCGCATCTACATACACGGCGAGAAAGAGCAGGAGCGCTACGAAAAGCACAAACGTGAGGGCGTGCCGCTGGATGATAAAACCGTGCAGATGCTGCAGACCATCGGCCGGGAGCGCGGAGTGACGGTTCCTTTTTAAGCCGGCCGGCTGGAAAGCGTGAGCGTATCTTTATGCAGCAAACGATTCAACAAAAAAAATTCTCTCAGTATCTCCATAACGATCATTTGGTGAACTTGCCGTATGATCAGGAGCTGATGCTTAAAAATCAAGCGCTGCAATCCTATGCCCATGACAAGCACTGGCCGGCCTTGTGCCGGCCGGTCATTCCCTCGCCGCGGCCGCGGCACTATCGCACGCTGTCCAAACGCGCGATCGTGGGGCACGGAGAAAGAATCATCTGGCAGCGCGCCGGTTCCCGCGACGAAGGGGATCGCCGGCTGGAGGCGGAAGGTCATGGGGCGATCTATGATTTCATCCTCTCTTTTCTGGCGAAACCCGGCTATCGCGAACTGACCAAGCACTTGAACTATGTCATCCTCCGTGGCGGCTATGAGATCTTTTGCGTCATCCTCAATGTCGACCAGATGAATAACGTAGTGGTGCGCAAAGGCAAACTGCTGGCAGAACATCTGCAGCAGGCGGCCTTGGGGGTTTCAGCCGCGTTCATCTATTTTGATCCCTCCCGATCCGAGTATTATCTGGAGAGCGAGCGGCCGCCGTCAGCGGTCAACTATAAAAAGCTGTTCGGCTCCCAACTGCTTCACCTCGGCATTCGCGGGATCAAGCTGGTGTACGAAGCCACTGCGTTCTCGCAGATCAATCAATCCATTCTGCCGGCGTTCATCGACACAGTGGAAAACATGCTGAGGCCGCAACCCGAACAGCGGCTGATCGACCTCTATTGCGGTTATGGCTTTTTCAGCCATCTGTTAGCGGAGCAGTACGCGGAGGTATGGGGTGTGGATGTAAATTCCGAGGCGATCAAATCAGCCAGGCTCAATCAAAAACGGCTGCATCCCGACCGGCGCATGCATTTTGAAGCGTTGGCCATCGATGGCCGGGTAGTGCGCCGCGGGCTGGCAAAAATGGACGGACGCCGGGAGGTGATGGTGCTGGACCCGCCCTACCAGGGCACGGAAGGGGCGGTGATACCCGCTCTGGCCGAACGGTGCGCCGAACGGGTGCTGCATATATTCTGCAACATGGACCGGGTTCAAACCGAACTGGCCCTATGGCAAAACCACGGCTATCGGGTTCACGCCCTCCAGCCATTGGATCTCTTTCCAGCCACAGCCCATATCGAAATCCTGGCTCTGATGGAGCGGGAGAGCATGAGCCTGGCTGCTAAAAAAAGCTGAGGGCCGGCGCAGACGGATTTCTCAAAGCGTGCGACGCTAACTCTCAGGATGCTCTGTCGTGCGGCAATCCCTCCTCCCCCTTTTGCCAAAGCAACGAAATCCTACGCACTTGTTCCCACACTTTTTCCCGCGCCTGCCTGCGGCTGCATCCCTGCAGCAGCAGGGCGTCGTATTTGGTTTCGCTATGGCGGATGTGGGCAAGGACCGCCAATTCGACCGCCTTTGGTTTTAGTTGTTTGGCAAACGCAGCGCGTCCCACCCGGCCGCTGTATTTGCTGCAGGCATGCTGCGCGATGGCGGTCTCCTGGCCCGGCGGGCAGTAGGGATAGCGCTCTCGGATGGCGCGGGTGAACTGCTGCAGGTAGTGCCCTTCTTTGATCACTTGTCTTTCCGCCTGGCGCGCCCTGCGCTTGGCTCTCGCCTGCTCGTCGGCTTGACAGGCCTGTTCCGCCTGCGCAACCGCCGCTTCTTCCACCAGCAACCCCTGGCGTTCATAGCGCTTGCGTCCGCGGCTCCATCGCAGCACCACCGCCCACAGTTGAGAGTATTTTTTAGCCCGCAGGGTCAACGCCGGGTCGCCGGCAGGCAGAAAAAACAGATGTGCGCGGCCGGAACAGCGCAGACAAAGGACCCCATGATCCCCGGCCGGGGTGATCATCGCCTGCGGCGCCAGTTCGCAACCGCAGTCCCGGCAGCAGCTTATCCCGAGCTGAATATAAACCGGCAGGGGTTGTTCTTTTCGCTCTTTCGTCATCCCGAGTGCGTCGTATTGTCCTGAGGAATGAGAACCCTAGGCCGGATAAAACGCTTGCATTCTATCCGGATTTCATTTAATTTCAAACGCCGAAAGCCACTCAGCGGCATGCACAGTCACTCATCGCATCACATGCATTCGGGACCAGACCGATCGCCATGAATCCTGCGGAAACACACACCCATTTCAGAATAGTGACTACGCTGGATGAGCTGATTAAAGCCTATCTGGTGCGCGCCATCGTATTTGTGGAAGAGCAAAAAGTCTCTTATGCCGAGGAGGTGGATGAGCACGAATATGCCTGTGTGCATATCCTCGGTGAGACCGCCGGCGAACCCATGGCGGCCGGCCGCATTCGCTTTCTCGGAGAGTTCGCCAAGCTGGAGCGCATCTGTGTACGTCAGGCATGGCGCGGCCGCGACTTGGGACACCGGCTGGTGGACTTTATGCTCGACGTGGCCAGACAGCGCGGATTCAAAAAATTCAAAATGCACGCTCAGGCGCATCTGGCCCATTTTTACGGATGCCACGGCTTTCAGGCCGTCGGCGATCTGTTTGATGAGGCCGGAATTCCCCATATTCTGATGATAAAAGAGGACGCGGATGGAGTAACTCCGTCCGCGCCGGCGGAGGAGCCATGACGCACGTCGACATCATCACCACCCAGCACAGCTTCAAGACCACGCTCGAGTTCACAAAGCTCAGAGAAGACGCCATCAGCATGCACATCGACACCGAATGCAAGCACCTGTTGAATGCGATCCAGGGGCAACCCTTTGCACTGGATCCCATGATCGAGCTGTTCCGGTCTACGGACAGCGTCCTCACCCGCCTCGCCGATCAGTTGCCCCACCGGGCCTGTCCATTTTTGTTTTCCGCGCTCAAGGGGCTGGAGATCGAGGCCGGGCTGGAGAGGCCGGTTCAGGTCCAGATCAACACCCGCCGACAGGACGGCGAATAAAAAAAGCCGGCATAAAACGCCGGCCGGAAAAAGCTCGCAGGGATGTTCTATCCGCGGGAGGCGCGCTCCAGGTATTTGCCCGTGCGCGTATCGATCTTGAGCACATCCCCCTCTTTAATGAACAGGGGCACTTGAATTTTAGCGCCGGTCTCCAGGGTGCAAAATTTGGTCACATTGCTCGCTGAATCGCCGCGCACGCCGGGCTCCGCTTGGACGACCAGCAGATCCATAAAGTTGGGCAGTTCCGCGGTCAACGGCTCGGATTCGAGAAAATGGATGGTGCACTGGCCGCCTTCTTTGAGGAATTTTTTCTGATCGCCCAGCATCTCGGCAGGAATGAACGTTTGATCATAGGTTTCCGAATCCATAAAATAAAGATTGCCGTCCGCTTCATAGAGAAACTGCATCTGTTTGGTCTCCAGACGCACCTCTTCGATATTATCGGTCATACGAAAGGTGTTGTCGATGACGCGGCCGGTGCGCGCGTTCTTTAAACGGGTGCGAACCATCGCCCGCCAGTTGCCGGGCGTGACATGTTGAAATTCCGTGATGATCCAGATATCGTTGTTGAAACGGATTGCCAGACCGGTCCGGAATTCAGAAATGGAAGCCATATGATCTCCTGGGTAACAGGTTAGCGATTGGTCGTTTTTACTCAGTCCATAATTTAATTAATTTTTCCGTCAAGATAAATAGTTTTCTTTGCAGAACGAAAAATAGTGAAAATCGGGCGGCGCGGGACGCTGGTATCCGATTTATGTAACCGGGGTGAGGTTTCCTCGTACCATAGAGCGGCCGGGGGCGCACCCGCCGCCAAGTCCTGGCCGGCACGAGCGCCTGCGAAACAGCGCTGAGCGGAGATGCGCTCCGGCACGAGCGACCGCGATGGCTTCGATTCGCGGTTCATAGTCCATTGAGAGCAGGAGCGGATGGTCGCCTTCCAGCTGGAGCCGTTCCAGCCGGGATAAGCAGCGGGATTCTGCACGCTTTCACAACACAAAAGGAGGCTCTATGTTCGTCGGCAAGATGATGGCCCTCTTCTGGTTCCTCATCGGCTTGGTGCTGGCGCTGGCGGAATTGGCCATGCCGGGCTTTGTAGTGATCTTTTTCGCCGTCGGCGCCTGGATGGTCATGCTGCTGGTGTTCGCCGGTCTGTTGCCGTCCTTCAACGGGCAAATGCTGGTCTTTTTGATCGTCTCCATCGCCACCCTGATCCTGTTCCGTAAAAAAAGCAAAACGATATTCGAAGGCAAAGTGGCGGGACAGGGGCAAGCGGTGGATGAGATCGCCGGAGAAAAAGCCATGGTCATGCAGGACATACGTCCGGATCAGATCGGCGGCAAGGTGGAATTGCACGGCACGCTGTGGGAAGCGGTCGCGGATGAGGTGATCGAGCGCGGCCGGCTGGTGGAAATCCTCGAACGCAACAACCTGACCCTGCGCGTCAGAGCGCTGTAAGCCATTCATTCATTGAAAGGGAGAATCCATGCCTATTGAAACCGTCATCCTGCTGGGGTTGATATTCCTCGCCCTGATCATTCTGATGAAAACCGCCCGGGTGGTGCCGCAAAAAACCGTTTACATCATCGAACGGCTCGGCAAGTACCACGCCACACTGGATGCGGGTTTTCACATTCTGATCCCCTTCATCGACCGCATCGCCTACAAGCATTCGCTCAAGGAGAACGCCATCGACGTGCCGTCGCAAAGCTGCATCACCAAGGACAACATTCAGGTGGAGGTGGACGGAATTCTCTATTTTCAAATCATCGATCCGGTCAAGGCCTCCTATGGCATCAACAACTATGCCTTTGCTTCGATTCAGCTGGCGCAAACCACCATGCGCAGCGAGGTGGGAAAAATCGAATTGGACAGGACCTTTGAAGAACGCGATAAAATCAACGCCGAGATCGTCACCGCGGTGGACAAAGCATCCATTCCCTGGGGGCTCAAGGTGACCCGCTACGAAATCAAGAACATCGTACCGCCGCCCTCCATCAAGGATGCCATGGAAAAGCAGATGCGCGCGGAGCGGGAGAAACGGGCGTTGATCGCTGAATCGGAAGGAGACAAACAGGCCAAGATCAACCGTGCGGAGGGCGACAAAGCGGAAGCCATCGCCAAATCGGAAGGCGAAAAGATGAAGCGCATCAACGAGGCGGAAGGCCGCGGCCAAGAGATCGAACGCGTGGCCATGGCCACGGCCAAGGGGATTCGTGAAATCGCCACCGCCATTCAGGAGCCGGGCGGTCAATGGGCGGTCAACCTGCGCATCGCCGAACAATACCTGAACGAGTTCGGCAAACTGGCCCATGTCAACAACACCATGATCATTCCAAGCAATCTGGCGGACGTGGCCGGCACCGTCGCCGCTGTGGCCAAGGTGTTCAGCACGATGAATGAATCGATTCCAGCGCCATCGCCGGCAAAAAAATAGCCGGCCTGCTCAGCGCAGGCGCGCGAGGGTCATGAATTGCGTCAACGTCCTCAGCGGAGTGTGCAGCCGGCACTGATAGCGGCCAGGGCTGTGAGCGCCGGCCTGCCAGATCACCCGATAAAGACCAGGGACAGCGGTCTGCTGAAACAACAGCGCCACCCGCTGTCCCTGTTCATTGTAAACGCTCAGTTCCACCTCCATGGTCTCCGGCACAGTGAAGGAAACGGTGGTGGCCTGATCAAAGGGATCCGGTTCGTTTGGCCCCAGCGTCAGCTCAACAGCCTGGCTTGCCGGCGAGCTGGAATAAAGCGAGGGAAGCCGGGGATAATAGTACAGGTGCGCCTCGATATTAAAGGCCTCTTCACTCAACGTGTAAAATCCCGCCCCGTCCCCCCTCCAGGCGATGGCCTCGCCCTGAGGTTCCAGCGAGTAGGGGATGACCGCCGGCAGCGCGGTCAACGCCTGCGCCACCGGCTGCCGCACATCCCTGTTCCAATAAAAAACCGTCATATAATTTTTAATCAGAATCTCACCTCCGTCGGCGGAGATAGTACCCCCTACCGCCATGGTGAGCGGCAGGACGCCGGCGGCCTCGGCGGTCAGCACCGTCCCGCTCTTCTGCGGAAACGGCAGGCGATAGAGTCGGCACGATTCTTCACGTTTGCTGACGATGAACAGATCGCCGGTCACCGGGTCTGCCAACAGCGTCTCTGCATCACGCGGCCCATCCGGATAGGTGAAGGCGATGGTCTCCACCGTATCGAGAACGATCACCCGGCCACGATCCGAAAGCTGGAGCTCGGGTTCTGGAAAACGATAGATCCGGCTGACTGTATGCTCGGCGCTATTATCGCCGATATCCGCCAGATAGAGATAGGCCGTGCGTTCTTTTGGCCCGATGCCCGTGGCGATGTCCTCGCAATCACGGGCGGTCACTCCGTTGAGCACGATAGTGGCCAGCAGCGCGCCCTGGTCATTGATGGCAAAGACGCGGCCCCGGTCGCCGGAATCGTTGTGCGTATAAAGTACGCCGGGAAATAAGCGCGACGCCGCCAGCCCAGAAGCCTCGTTGATCTGTTTGGCTTTGATAATCCCCTGATCCACCGGTGCGCTAAAAGCAGGCTGCTGACTGAACCCGTTATCTGCTCTTGCGAGGAGCAGGGCGGACATCAGGAGAAGGCCTTTGCAGAAGGAAAAAACCGCTGAACCGTTTGGCAGAACCATCCTCATCTCTTTTCTCTGCATCACCACCGCCAATGCGCCGGCCTCGCGCCGCTAAACCCAAGCAACGGTCAACTGGGCTTGATATACTATGCTAGCCAATATATTAAAAGACATTGAATATTTAAAGATTTATTTTTATACTTCAGCACCGGTTGTCATGTCTCCTTCCAGGAACCGCGGGCCGGCAAACACATAAAAGGACTATCCATGACTCCACGCCAACGTGTTATCGACACTATTTTATTCAAAAACCATGGCCGCCTGCCGGTCGATTTTCCCGAGCCCTATGGAAGCGACTTTTTCTGGGTGGATATGACCCCTTCACCGGACAAACGGCCGCCGCAGGGGATCGACGAATGGGGGGCCGAATGGCATAACATCGGCGTGTGCAACCTCGGCGAAGTGAAAAAGCCGCCGCTCAACGACTGGACCGAGTTTGCCCACCTGCGCATACCGGACATTCTTGATCCGCACCGCTGGGCCTCAGTCAAAGAGAGCCGCGCACAAGCCGGCGATCGCTTTATTCTCAGTTCCGGCATCTCGATCTATGAACGGGTGCACTTTATCCGCGGCCTGGAAAACACCTGGGTGGACATCTATGAACATCCGCAGGAATTGCGCCGGTTGATCGACCTGCTGGTGGAGATGAACCTGACCGCCGTAGAGATCTATGCCGCAGCCGGCGCCGACGGCTTTATCATCACCGACGACTGGGGGCTGCAGAACCGGCTGATGATCTCTCCGGACAAATGGCGCGAGATCTGGAAGCCGGCCTACCGGCGCATCTTTCAAGACTGCCGCAAGGTCGGCCTGTTGACCTTTATGCACAGCTGCGGCTACATCGTCGATATCCTCGACGATCTGATCGACATCGGCCTCACCGTCATCCATATGGACCAGCAGGAGAACATGGGGCTGGAACTTTTAGGCAACCGGTTCGGCGGCCGGATCACCTTCTTTTCGCCGGTGGATATTCAGGCCACCATGGCCAAAGGCAGCCTGGAGGAAATTCGCAGCTATTGCCATTCCATGATCAGGCATCTGAGCCGTCCCGGCGGCGGTTTTATCCCGCGCTGGTATTCGGATCCACAGGGCGCAGGCCATCGCCCGGAGGCCATACAGGCCATGTGCGAAGAGTTCCTAGCCATCAACGGGAAAAGATCATAAATAGTCACCTTTTTTTCTTGATATTTTAAATATAATTTCTATATTGAGTTAAGCAACAATACACCAGCGAGTTGCTTGTATGTGTTGTTTCTCTGGCGATCTTTTGCAGCCCCGATTTTCCATTTTTCATTAAACAGCCAATTTCGTAATGATATGGATGACGCTCAAGTCAATACCGCGGTCGGTCCGATAAGCTGTGACACTCTCTGCTTCACACTCTTTCAACTCGGCGATAGAAA
>CAZKQR010000014.1:0-3854 GCA_964554965.1 uncultured Cytophagia bacterium
AGCATCATTTCCGTGGTCTATTACCTGCAGTTGCGCAGCGAGGTGAACAACATCATTCAAGTGCATACGCCCGGGCTCAGTGCGACCCAAAAGATGCTGCGCGCGGTGGACGAACAGCAGCGCTACATGCTGCTCATGCTCATCAGTGATGTGGATGCCAACTATGAGGAGTTCAGCCGTTTCCGCACCGACTTTCTCAACGCCTATCAGAAAGCGCTGGACGCCAGCGCCACTCGAGAACAGAAGGCGATTCTGGACAGCATCCTGTACAACTACCGCTGGTTCAATCGCGAATCAGAGGCGTTCGTCCGCCTGTGCCGCGAAGGCCGTCCCAACGCCCGTCAGTATCACAATGAAAACATCAGCACCTATGAACGTCATATTCGCCACCTGTTCCTCGGCCTTCTCGACACCTATCAGGCCGCTATCGCTGAGAACAACGCGCGCACCAAAAGGCTGGTGGACCGCGGCACCCTCACGCTGATCATTGCCGCGGCCCTGGCCATTGGATTCGCCATTCGCTCCAACCGGGCGCTCTCCCGCAGCATTATCCGGCCGGCGGAAAAGCTGACCGCCACCGTGCGCCAGATCAGTGCCGGCCATCTCTACCCCAAGATCGACATCACCACGGATGACGAGCTGGCGCTGCTCAGCCGCGAGTTCAACAAAATGACCGAGCGGCTTCGTGGTTATGAGGAGATGAACATCCATCAGCTGATCGCAGAGAAAAAGAAATCCGAGGCCATTGTCTCCAGCCTGGCGGAACCCATCATCGTCACCAGCGAGGACCACCGCATACTGCTGATGAACCAGGCGGCGGCTCAGCTGTTTAAAATCGGCGCCGGCGACCGGCAGCAGCAACCGATCAGCAGTCTGATCCAGGACCCCAAGCTGCTGCATATCCTCAGGACCGGTCCCCGGGACCACAAGGACGAGCTTTTTACCGTGACCCACGACCAGACCACTTTTTATTTTCGTCCGCGCCAGACTTTTATCACCGACGAGAACAAAGAGCTGCAGGCGGTGGTCACCCTGTTCGAGGATGTCACCCGGTTCAAGGATTTGGACCGCTATAAATCAGATTTTATCGCCACCATGTCGCACGAGTTCCGCACGCCGCTGACCTCGATCACCATGTCCATCGACATCCTGGCCCAGGAGATCCTGGGGCCGCTGTCCGGGAAGCAACACGAACTGCTGGTCAACGCCAAGAACGACTGTGAGCGGCTGACCAAGCTGGTCCGTGAGCTTCTCGACTTCTCCCGATTGGAATCAGCCAGGCATGAGACCAAGCGCGAGCTCGTCAGCCTGCCCTATCTGGTCGAGAACGCGCTCAGGCCGCTGCAACTGCCCTTCAGGGAAAAGCAGATCGATCTCGAGGTGCGCGTGGATGCAGGCTTGCCGACGATTTTGGGCGACCACGAACAGCTCACTTGGGTGCTCACCAACCTGATCAACAACGCCCTGCGCTACACCCAGGAGCACGGTCATGTGACCATTGCAGCGGAGCAGATCGACGAAGAAATCCATGTGCGGGTTTCGGACACCGGCCGCGGCATTCCGCAGGAAGCTCTGACGACCATCTTTGAAAAATTCGTCCAGATAAAAAAAGCCACCGAGACGACGCCCGGCAGCGTGGGGCTTGGGCTGGCCATCGCCAAACAGGTGGTGGAGGATCACGGGGGACGCAACTGGGTGGTCAGCGAAGTCGGTCACGGCAGCACCTTCACTTTTACTTTACCTCTGACGAGAAAAACCTGATGGACCATCGTTCTGCCAAAGTGCTCGTCATCGACGATGAAGCGCACATTTTAAAAACCATCGGCATCTGTCTGGATTCGATCGGATTTCAGACCTATCTGTTCACCAAACCGCAGGAGGCCTTGCAGGAGGCGCAGCGTCAGCCCTTTGATCTGGCTTTTGTCGATCTGAAAATGGCGCCGCTGGACGGCATGGAGGTGCTGGCCCAACTGCGCTCTTTTTCGCCGGAGACCACGGTCATCCTCATCACCGCGCATGGCTCCATCGACAGCGCGGTGGAAGCCATCAAAAAAGGCGCCTACCACTATCTGCAAAAACCGTTCGAGTTCAAAGAGCTGCAGATCTTTGCGCAAAAGGCGTGGGAGTACCATCAACTGCGGCAAGAGGTGCAGGAGCTGCGCAAGCAGGTCGATGAGTGGTGCGATGTCGGCGACTTTATCACCCGTAATCGGGATATGCTGGCCATGCTGGATCTGGCCGGCCGCATCGCTGAGAGCAACATCAGCGTGCTGATCGAAGGAGAGAGCGGCACCGGCAAAGAGCTGGTGGCGCAGTTCATCCATCGCAAGAGTCAGCGGGCGGAGAAGCCGTTCGTCCGGATCAACTGCGCCGCGTTGCCGGAGGAGCTGCTGGAAAGCGAGCTGTTCGGCCATGTCAAGGGCGCCTTCACCGGCGCTGTGCGCGACCGCCGCGGCCGGTTTGAATTGGCGGACGGCGGCACCATTTTTCTCGACGAGATCGCCGAAGTGTCGCCCTCCATTCAGGCTAAACTGCTGCGGGTGATTCAGAGCAAAGAGTTCGAGCTGGTCGGCGAGAGCGTCAGCCGTAAAGTGGATGTGCGCATCATCGCCGCCACCAACCGGAATCTCGATGAGGCGCTCAAGGAGGGCACCTTCCGCGAGGATCTTTTTTATCGCTTGAACGCGGTGCGCTTAAAGCCCACGCCGTTGCGCGAACGGCCGGAGGATATTCCTCTGCTGGTGCAGCATTTCATCGCCAAGCTGTGTACAGGACAGGCGATGGAGGTCGCTCCGGAGGCCATGGCCGCCTTGCATTGTTATCGCTGGAACGGCAATGTCCGCGAACTGGAGAATGTGATTGAACGGGCGGTCATTCTTGCGCGTCAGGGGGTCATCGAGCTCCCCCATCTGCCCGAGGAGGTGCGCAGCAGCACGGAGAAGCCGACCTATGCGTTTTCTCTGGAGGAGATGGAAAAGATGCACATCAAGAAGGTGCTGCAGTACAGCAAAGATTACGACGAAGCGGCGCGGGTGCTGGGCATCGATCCGGCGACCCTGTGGCGCAAGCGGAAAAAATATCAGCTCTAGGCCGGCACGGCCCGCGGCAGAAAGAATCAAGTGAAAGATATTCATTGGTTGCAATTTGCAAAACGGTTTAGTATTTTGTTTTTCTAATAAATAGAAAACTCTCCTCGAGCGCGGCCTAAATCATCTTGCGAAATGCAATCCAGCGGAGATGAACCGGGAAAAAGATCACGCGGCAAGACACTGAAATATCGACAGTTGCACTTGTAGCGCTCCCTGGCACGAGATTTGAACGAAATAAAGTGCAAATCAGGCGGTCTCGGTTCGGTTTTCTCTATCGAGGAGTGCACCTTGGCTGTTCGTGCCACGACGATCAATAACCTGGACATCGCCATGCTGGAGCTGCGAGGCTCGTTCACCGGCGGCGATGAAACCGACGAGTTAAAGTTCGCGGCATCGGATTTGTTTGAGCAAGGCAATCGTAAATTGATCATCGATTTGGCTAATGCCACCTATTTCAACAGTCTGGGCATCGGCGCTCTGATCAACATTCACGCCCGCTACACGCGCGGCGGCGGCCTGATCAAAATGTGCAACATGGGCAAAGGCGTGGAGAACGTTTTTGTCATCACCAAGCTGCTGAGCATCTTCGATGTGGAAGAGACCCGCGAGGAGGCGGTTCAAAATTTTAAGCGTTTAGTACCACCTAACCCACTTATTCAATTTAACTCAAAGGAGACTGTATCATGAAACAAGGTGTCTTCATCACGATCCTGATGGTAGCTGCGTTTATCATCGCTTACGTCATCTTCAACTACATGTTGCCCG
>CAZKQR010000014.1:3864-24115 GCA_964554965.1 uncultured Cytophagia bacterium
AAGCCGGTGGACCGCTGGTCATCATCTTGATCATGCTGTCGTTGATGGTCGTGACGTTCATCTTCGAGCGTCTGCTGGCCCTGAACAAGGCCAAAGGCAAAGGTTCCCTGACCACCTTCCTGCGCAAGGTGCAGGCGGAAATCAGCAAAGAGAACATCAACGGCGCCATCGAGATCTGCGACAAACAACGCGGTTCTTGCGCCAACGTATTGCGCGCGGGTTTGGAAAAATACAAACTGATCAAAGGTTCCAACTCTAAATCCACCATGAAAGAGACCCAGGAAGAAATTCAGCACGCCATTGAAGAATCGATGATGCTGGAAGTTCCGCTCTTGGAAAAGAACCTGGTCTTTTTGTCCACCATCGCCTCCATCGCCACCCTGACCGGTTTGCTGGGCACCACCCTCGGTATGATCCGCGCGTTCAAGGCCCTGGCCAAATCCGGCGCTCCGGATGCGATCGCCCTGTCCCTTGGTATTTCTGAAGCGCTGGTCAACACCGCCGGCGGTCTGTTCTGCGCCATCCTGGGCATCATTTTCTACAACTATTTCGTCACCCGCATCGACAATTTCACCTACATGATCGATGAAGCCACCTATTCGATGGTCACCACCCTGGCGGAAAAACAAGCAGGCATCAAATAAGTCAATCGAGGAAAACCATGGCACACAAGAAGAAGGGTCGTATCAACATCTTTATCGACATGACGCCCATGGTGGACGTGGTGATGCTCCTGCTGACCTTTTTCATGCTTACCACGCATTTCAAACCACCCTCTGAGGCGGAAGTCGCGTTGCCGAGTTCGACCTCGCAATTCAAGCTGCCGGAATCGGACGTTATGACGGTGACGGTGACCAAAGACAACAAGATGTTTCTGGGGCTGGATTCGCAGCGTTTGCGCGCCCGCGTTTTCGGCGAAGAGAACCAGTTGAAATCCGGCATTGAACTCGAGGATCGCGAGACCCTCGCCAACATGCTGGTGCAGGCCCGAATGGCCAATCCGAAACTCCGCACTGTGATCAAAGCGGATAAAGAGACGCCCTACGGACCGATCGAAGACATCATGAACATTCTGCAAAAAGTAAAAATCACGCGGTTCAACCTCGTGACCGAACTTGAAAAAGAATCTCTATAAGGGAGCCCACATCAATGGCTGGTGCTGATCTTGCCGCTGCATCCGGTGCAGCAAAAGGCAAAAAGAAACATAAGAAAAAGAAGCGGTTGAACGTACGCATCGACATGACGCCCATGGTGGACGTGGTCATGCTGCTGATCACCTTCTTTATGCTTACTACGGTGTTCAATACGCCGCAGACGATGGAGATCAACCTGCCTCCGGATGAAAAAACGGAAGTGGAAGTTGCCGAGTCGAGCCTGCTTACCCTGCGGGTGCTGGCCGACGGCTCCATCTATTGGAATCAAGGCTTTGAGAGCGTCCAGACGGTGGCGTTCAAGGACCTGCATAAATTGCTGGTCGAACGTCTGGCGGCCAATCCCAAGCTGATCTGCCTGGTCAAAGTGGAACGGGAAGGCACTTACAAGATGATGGTCGATATCATGGACGAGCTGAGCCTCGCCAACATCACCCGTTTCAGCTTTGCACCGTTCAAAGAGTTCGATAAAAAATTTGTCGCAAAAGCGTCTTAATTCAAGGAGAGTACCAATGTCTCAAGCTGCCATATCCGCATCCGGATACGGCGCCATAGAGCTGAAACAGGTTGCTAAAAAATACGCCTATTGGGCGTTGGCGATCGCAACCGTGATTCATCTGATCTTTCTTGGTGGCTACTGGGCTACGGTCTACCTGGCCAAGGAAGAGGCGCCGCCGATGCGAACGGTACGACTTAAATACACCGAATTGGGACCGCCGCCTTCCATTCAAGGCAGTGCGGCTGCGGTGGCGCCCTCGGTATCCGTGGCCAGTCCAACGGCCAGGCCGAGCGTCGGCATTCCGGTTCCCGTGCCGGATGCCGAAGTGAGCCCGGAACAGAGCTATGCCTCCCAGACCGAAATGAGCCAGGTATCTGGCCCTGTCGGCGAGGGAACGGGCGAAGGCGGCACCGCGGTGATTGAGCAGGATATCAACGTGGAGAACATCGATGAAGACGAAGCCCCGCCGCCGGATTTTGTGCCCTTTGAAAAGGAACCGGTGGTGGTGAAGAAAATCGAACCCACCTATCCGGAACTGGCCCGCAAGGCCGGTCTCGAAGGCACTGTCTGGGTGAAAATGTGGGTGGATAAAGAGGGTAAAGTGAAGGACGTGGTCATTTTAAAGTCCTCCTCCGAGATCTTTAACCAGCCTGCCATCGACGCCGCCAAGCAATGGATCTTTACTCCGGCGCTGATGAAAACCGGCCCTGTGTCGGTATGGATTTCCATGAACTTTAATTTCAAATTGAACTAGTGAGTGTATGGATTCGCCGGATGCTGCAAAAATCTTCGCCTATGGCGTTGCAGCCATCAGCTTCATAGCCGGTGGGCTGCTGCTCACCGGCTTGCTGCCCTTTGATACGCTGCCGGCGGTGAAAAACACCTTCGGCGTCGTGCTCCTGCTGATGGGGCTCTATCGCTTTCTGGTGACGCGCTTCAAGCCCAGACCGTCGAAATGGAGGAGGTTCACCGATGACGATCAGGACTAACCTGCTCTGCTTATCCCTCGCACTGCTGACGCTAGCCGGATGCGGGCCGAAAAAATCCGCTCCCAGTGAAACACCGACGAGCGGAGATCTGCTCATCTACGCATCCGAGGCGCACCTGAGCCTGGTGCAGGAAGCGGCGGACGGCTTCCAGCGGATCTATCCGCAAGCCCGCCTGACCGTGCAGGGCGTCAATACGCGCAAGGCGATGGTCTTTCTGATCAACGACAGCGTACGTATGGTGATCGCGGACCGCCGGTTCAATGCGGAAGAGCAGCGAGTGATCAAAGAGGCGAATCTGGAAGTAACAGAAATGCGGTTTGCGGAGGATGCTCTGTCCTGCCTCGTTCATCAAAAGAACGGCATGCAGAGCATCTCCCTGCAGACTTTGGAGGGATTGATCACAGGCCGGATCACCCGATGGGAACAACTGCCCGAATCCGGCCTCTCCGGCCCGATCGATCTGGTGCTGACGGACCGGAACTCTGGTGTTTACGATTTGCTGTCGCGCCGTTTCTTTAAACTGGAAAATCCGCCGGCCGTCACCACCTTTTCCGCCGATCAGGCGGATGTGCTGAACACGGTGGCGCAACGGCCGCTCGCTATTGGTATCGCTTCCGTGGCCGGCTACAAAGCCACGCCCCTGGGCAAAACGCTTCCCGATTCCCTCAACGGACCGGTGCGCACCCTGGGACTGGCGGGAACCGACTCCACCGGAGAAGTGAAAAATTACCGCCCTTATCAGTATTACATCTATAGCGGCAATTACGCGCTACACTATTCACTGTACGCCACGTTCAATGCTCAATCGAGGCTGGCCGCCGGATTTGCCGCATTCATCGCCAGCGCGCCGGGCCAAAAAATAGTCCAGAACTATGGATTGGTTCCGGGAACCATGCCTATCCGTTTCGTACAGATTAATTAGGAGTGTCCGACTCATGAAAAGAATGCTTGCTTTCCTGCTGATCCTTGCAGTGGGATGCCTCCCCTTGTTCGCTCAGGACAGGATCACCAAAGGCAAGGACCTCTTGCTGAAAGGCCATACCACAGAGGCGCTGGCGCTGTTCCGCAAAGCCGTTGAAGCGAACGCCAAAGACGAAGCGGCTTTGAGCTGGCTCAGCAAAACCCTGCTGGCTGTGCACAATCCTGATTCCGCCTACACAGTCGCCAAGGACCTTATGACGCTGAATGCTAAAAATTCGGACGGCTATATGCTCTCCGCTCAAGCGCTCTCGGAGCTGAAAAGACCGCAGGAGGCCTATAGCGTGCTGAACAAAGGCCTCAAGGAAACCAAGAAAAACGTCAGCCTCCTGGTGCAGTTGGGCTTGGTCCATCTGGCGAACGACTCCACCAATCAAGCGGTGGTGGCTTTCTCCCAGGCCAAAGAGCAGGACGCCAATAATCCCAGACTCTATGAAGGACTGGGCGACGCCTATGTCAAGATGGGCACCCAGGCTATGGGTATGATGCAGTACCAGAAATCCCTGGAACTCGACTCCACTCAGATCGACCTGCGCTATAAAATGGCCAACATCTATCTCCAGGACCGGCAGTACAGCGACGCGGGCAAGATGTACCAGAGCATATTGCGCATGCAGCCGGACAACGAGAACGCAGCGCTGGAACTCGGCCGCCTCTATTTTCTCGCCAAACAGTGGGCGCCGTCCGCCAAAGCGCTGGAGATGTATCTGAAAAACCATCCCGACGACAAAGACGTGTTTCTGATGGAGGTGGAGGCGCTGTCCAACAGCCGGCAGCACGAAAGCGCCCTCACCGCCGCCAAACACGTTCTCGAAATGGAGCCCAAAGCGCCGAAAGCCCTGCTGGCAGCCGCCCGGTCTCTGTACTTTTTGCGCAAACACGACGAGAGCAACACGTTTTATGATCAGTATGCGCGCGTGGACACTTTGTCGGTCGAAGACCTTAAACGCATCGGCCACAACTATCGCTATCTTAAAAACGACAGCATGACCACGGTCTTTTGGCAAAAAGCGTTGGCCCTGGATTCGAACCAGCCCGACCTCTATTCCGAAATGGCGAATTCGTACATGCGGATGAAAAACTGGGAGAAAGCGGCGGAGATGTTTGAGAAAAAGATCGCCAGCGACTCCACCTACGTCACCGCCTACATCAATTACGCTCTCTGCAAACAGCAGCTGAAAGAGTTTCCCCAGGCCCACGCCGCCCTGTCCAAGGCGCTGCAAATGCGACCGAACTATGTGCAGGGCCACTACTATATGGCCGTGGTGTTGACCCAGATGGATTCGGTGAAAGCCGCGCGCACGGAATTCGAAACCGTGGCCAAAGTGGCTGAACCGGAAAAAGACAAGTACAAGAACGAGCTCAAACGCGCGCATCGTTACATCGCGATCGCCTACCTGCAGGATAAAGCCTATCCCAAAGCCGTCACGCCGCTGGAGAAATACACCGAGTTGGATCCCAATGATGCCGAGATGTGGCTCTTTCTGGCGCAGACCTACTATGCGGTCAACCGCAAAGAGGATGCGAAGCGGGCTTTCCTGCGCGTGCAAAAACTGGAGCCGAACAATAAAGACGCGCAAAAAGGACTCGATATCATAGAAATGTCGAATTAACAGTGTATGGAACGAACTCCAAGAAAGGGACGACCATGAAAAAAAGCCTCCTCCTGTTGTTGGGACTCTTTTTGATCGTGTCGGGCTGCGGCAAAAAAGTGGAAAGCGTCAAGATCAGCGGCTGGGAAAAATTTTCCGATCCCTTGCTCAGGATATCCTTCACCCATCCGGCCGGATGGCATTTGGAGCAGGAAGGCCACAAGATCGCCTACTATTCCTCCATGGACGTCGTTAACAAATTCACCCAATATGCGGTGGAAGGCAAGGACGGCAGCCGCATCACCGTCAATATGCAAAAGGTGCTGCCCATGCCGACGCTGCAGCAGTGCGTCGACAGCCTAAAGATGGATCTCACCAATATGGGGTTCGACGTCGCCGCGGCTGAAGCCAAAACTCTGGCCGGTCTACCGGCCTCGCAAGTGGCTTTTTCCGGTGTGCTGGACGCCAAAAACAAGATTCAGGGCATTCAGACCACCGCGGTGCGAGATTCCATGGTCTTCACCCTGCGCTATGAAGGCTTTAACCAGTCCTTTGCGGACTGCAAAGCCGCTCTGGATTCCGCCATCGCTTCCCTGACCCTGCCCAGCGCCAAAATCAAAGACGCCGATCCGAGCATCCCGGAAGCGGAGCTGGAGCCCTTTGAGAACCAGCTCATCAAAATCATGCGCCCGGCTAATTTCGAAGCCAACACGCCGCAACCCAAAGCGCCGTCCGAATTCACCCTCGATCTCACCGGCTATCGCAAGGACAGCGGCATCCGCATCGACGTCATCCCGGCCAAAGGGTTGAGCCAGGACAAGGTGCTGGAACAGAATGCGAAATTTTTCAAATCCACCTCCCGCGGCGAAGCGACCATCAGCGGCATGAAGGTTCCCTACCTGAACTACAGCATGGCCAAAGACATCTCCAGCCGCGTTTACTTTATCGTGAAAAACGATAAATGGTACCGCTGCATCATGAACTATTACACGCCGATGCGGGCCAGCTATCTGCCGGCGTTTGAAAAAATGATGGGCTCTCTGACGGTGAAGTAAGCCATCGGTAAAAGTCCCCTGGAGAGATCCAGAATGGGACGCATCCCTTAAAAAAAGCCGCTCTCATGGAGCGGCTTTTTTTTATCTCTTACCGTTTTGTTTTCCGCTGCCCCGATCACCGGTGCAGAGACGCGGATCGCCGAGGCGAAACCATTACTGGTTCTCCAGCTGCTCGAGCAACTGCCGCAGCGTTTTTTCCGTAGCCAGGCTCAACGCGCGGATGATGGCATCCGCATCCGCGCCCTGGATCGTTTCCTCGGCCGTCAACGTGCCCTCCCAGATCGGCAGGTCTTGCAACCCCTCGTTGACCCGCGCCTGCAGGGAGACCCGTCCGAATCGTCTTTCCGGGGTGACGATCTCTTCAAAAGCCCGCACCGCAAGGGCCAGAGACCAGAACCGCTCTTGCGCATCCGGCAGCGAGGCGGTCACCCTTCTAAAGGCGCCGGCCTTGGCGAGAAAATCCAGCGCACTCTGCTGGATCATCTCCGCCGGCGCCAACGCCCATCTGCGATAGGGATCAAACTGCACCTCATAGCCCGAGGTGCGAAAGATCAAACGATCCTGGCTATGCACCGCATCCGCGGTCACCGGGGCGAGCCGAAGCACCAGTTCTTTTTTCACGGCGCCGGGCTGTGGATCCGGCACGGCCATTAGATAATAACGGGTTTGCGGCGCATGCCCGCAAGCCACCATCACCAGCGCAGCACACAGCCAACCGATTCTGTTCATGGTCCATCCTCTATTCATGTCGTGCAGACCGTCAGGGCAGCTTTCGTTCCGGTGCATAGTTCTTGCGCACCAGATTCCACGGTTGCTCCTTGATGGTCTGGCTGAACTCTTGCAGATTGCGCGTCAACCGGTCGGCGTGATCCAGAATCTGCGCCAATTCTTGGCGATGATCCACCATCGAGCCGTTCACGGTTTGCAGCGTCTGATTCATGTGCGCCACCATCGTCTGGCTCTCCCCCAGCAGGACCTGCACCTGCTGCATGGTCTGCTGCAAAGAGCTGTCATTGGCGGCAAGCAGGGCGTTCACCTGCATGGCGGTCTGGTTTAAATTCAGCGTCAAACGATTGACGTTTTCCAGCAAAAGTTCCAGATGGCCGGCGTTGTCGGCGGTGACGCGGTTCAGGGTCGTCAGCATTTCACTCAGATTGCGCCGGTTGTCGTCGTTAAGCAGTTCATTCAACCGCTTCAGCAGCAGCGTGGCTTGGCTGGTCATATCGGTCATGGGGCCGGACATCTGGGCCAAGCCGGTCACCTCTCTGCTGGCGATCAATGCGCCGGAGCGAAGCCGGGGCGCATCGGGCGTACCCGGAGTGATTTCGACATAATAGGAGCCCATCAGCCCGATGGTGCTGAGAAACGCTTCGCTGTTGGCACGGATGGGTGTGGACTCGTTAACCTCCAGCAGCACCTGAATGCCGGAGCCGCCGTCCGAGGAATGGGAGAACCCCACCACGCGCCCCACCTCCATGCCGGCCAGGCGCACCAGGGAGCCTTCCTCGATGCCGCCCACATAGCTAAAGCTGGTCCGATAATGGACTGTATTCTCCCAATGGGTCAGACCGAGGATAACGACAAGAAACAGAGCCAGAACCAGCAGACTGCCTAAAATAAAAATGCCTGCTTTGATCTCACTGGGCCGATAATCCATAACCACCCTTTATATGATGTTGTACTTTCCGCCGGTCGTTTGCACAAATGGAACGCCGGCCATCCCCCATTATCCTACCAAACTTTTCAAATAGCTTTCGCTGTCCGGAACCTGCTCATCCGGCCTGCGCTCCAAAAACTGGCGAACATAGGGATGTTCGCTGCTCTTCAGTTCCGCCAGGGTGCCGCAGAAAACCACACTGCCCTCATGCAGCAGCGCCACGCGGTCAGCGATCAGAAACACCGAGGCCAGTTCATGGGTGACCACAACGATGGTCATTTTAAAGGCCTTGTGCAGTTTTAGAATCAGATGATCGATGCCTGCGGCGACGATCGGATCCAGGCCGGCGGAGGGCTCATCGCAGAATAAAATATCCGGATCCATGGCCAGGGCACGGGCCAGGGCCGCTCGCTTTTTCATGCCGCCGGAAAGCTGGGCCGGCATAAAATCCTCATAGCCGGACAGGCCGACGAGATCCAGCTTGAGTCTGGTCATGATCTTAACCGTGGAAGGCTCGAGCGGCGTATGCTCCTGCAGGGGCAACCCAACGTTCTCTGCCACGGTCATCGAGTTGAACAGCGCGGCGCCCTGAAACAGCATGCCCACCTTGCGCAACACGCGGTTCCGCTCCGGCTCAGCCGCGCCGGCCATATCCACCCCCTTAATCAAAATGCGGCCGGCGGTGGGCGTTTCCAACCCCACCAGATGGCGCAGCAGCGTGCTTTTGCCACAGCCCGAACGGCCCAAAATGACAAAGGTCTCGTTGGCATAGAGATCGAGGTTGATGCCTTTGAGGATCTCCTGGCTGCCGTAGCGCGTACGCAGATCGATGATTTGAATAATGGGATTCTGAGACATGGTCCTGGTGGCGAAGGTTGTTATCGTACGCTGATCATAAACCGGTATCAGCCCTTGGGCGGATTTAAAACGTAGAATAAAACAGCGCGGTAAACATCATATCCGCCAGAATGATCAAAAAGATGGAGCGCACCACCGCCGTCGTGGTGGCCTTGCCCACCCCCTCGGCGCCGCCGGCGACGTGAAATCCTTCAAACGCACCGACCAGGGCGATGATGACGGCGAAGAAAAAGCTTTTAATCAAACCGCTGAGAAAATCCTTCAGCATCAGCACATCAGCGGTTTCGTTGAAATAGGCGACCCAGGAGATGTCGAGACTGGTAACGCCGAGCACCATGCCGCCGAGAATGCCGAGAAGATCGGCGATCACCGTCAAACAGGGCAGAACGACCATCATAGCCAGCGTCCGCGGCACCACCAGGAATCTGATCGGATGCAGCGCCATGGCGTTCAGCGCATCCAGCTCCTCCGCCACTTTCATGGAACCGATCTCCGCCGCAATGGCGGAACCGCTGCGGCCGCTGACCAGGATGGCGGTCATCAGCGGCGCCAGTTCACGGGTCACCGATACGCCCACCAGATCCGCCACAAAAATCACAGCGCCGAATCGCTGCAACTGATAGGCGGATTGCATGGCGATGATCAGGCCAACGATGAAAGAGATGGTGACGACGATGGGCAAGGAGGCGACGCCGATCAGGACCATCTGTTCAAAGGTGGCGCCCCAGCGGATGGCGCACCCCTTCCATGGATCGACCAGCATGCCACGCAGCGCCGCCCGGGTGAATTGCCCCATGCGGCCCAGCCCGCCGACCATGGTGAACGTCCTGCGTCCCACCCCCCCCGCTATCTCGGCCCATGGCCTCAAGCGCCGACCTGTAGATCTGCCGTGTTCAATTGATGATGGATTTCGAACACTTTGTCCAATCGGGTCAGGTGAAAGACCTCACGCACCTCATCCCCCATCCCCACCAGCACCATCCGCCCGCCGTAACGGTTGATCTGCTGCAGGGTCTCGATGAACGTCGCCACTCCGGAGCTGTCGATATAGGTCACGTCGGATAAATGGATGATGAGGAGCGGCTTGCGCTGCTCGGTCTGTTTCATCAACAGGGTGCGCACTTGCGGCGAAGAATACAAATCGATTTCTCCACCGATATGAACAAACGTGACGTCATCCTTTTCCGTGATCTTGACATCCAAGTTCACGCCTTCTTCTCCCTCGGTAAAACCTTGGTCATCACCAAACGATTGCCGATGTCCGGCAAATGGCTGTAGGCGACATCATCCATGACGCTGCGGATGATGTACACGCCCAGGCCGCCCGGACGGATCTCCTCCAACGGCCGCGGTTTGATCGATTCAATGTTTGCCGGTTCTCCACAATCCTGAACGGTCACTTCCAGACGGGTGTCGCCGATCTTGAGGACAACGATGATCGGCAGCCCGGCGCGGTTTTTATACGCATGCTTGATCACGTTGGTGCATGCTTCATCCACCGCCAGGGTGATTTTACTGCAGTCCACTTTGGCAAAACCGGCCAAGCCACACATCTGCTGCACCGCGGCGCGCAGCACGCGTAACATCTCCGGGTTGCTGGTCAAATGGAGTTCAATCGTCTTTGCCTGCACGTTTTTCCTGCCCAGAACCTTTCCAATGAAAGACCAGAGCTGTGATATCATCGTGTTGAGAAACATGCTGAACGTGTTCCATGACCTGATTGATTATCGTTTCCAGCAGGGCGGTTGCCCCTCCCCTGCTTGCGAGCGTCCCGTCGATATCCGGCATGCCGAAGGATCGGCCCGCCGCATTTCGGGCTTCCGTAATACCATCTGTACACAACAACAGAAAATCACCCGGAACGAGCTGTACCTGCAGTGTGTCATACGGTTGCGCCTTGAGGATGCCCAGCGGTATGCCCAGCGAATTGTTCAGCCAGTGCTTCTGTCCACGAGACGGCGAGCAGTGCAGAACCGGCAAATGCCCGGCATTGGCCAAAGAGGCCGTGCCGTGTTCCACATCGATGATCAGAACCTGCATGGTGACAAACAGACCGTTGCGGCTGCGTTCACACAGGCCCTCGTTGAGATCGCGCAGCAGATCGCCGGGGTCCTGGCTCCTCTGCGCCAAAAACCGCACATCGCTCATCAACCGGGCCATATACAGCGCCGCCGGAACGCCTTTGCCGGATACATCTCCGATCAACAGCCCCACCCTGCCGCCGTCCAGCTCCATTGCATCGTAAAAATCTCCCCCGACAGCCGTAGCTTGCAAGTTTCGTGCCGCAAGCTCAAAATGGAGGCCAGGGCCGCCCGGTAGAACCTGCGGCATGAAGCTCTGTTGAATAATTTTAGCAGAATCAAGCTGTTGCTGCATTCGGCTCTGCTGCAGGGCCATCTGGTGCATGCGCGCATTTTCGATGGCCAGGGCCACATGACGGCAAAAAACGATGAACAACTCTTGGTCAAGATCGTCGAACTGTTCCCCATCGGTACGGTTGATCACTTCTGCAACGCCGATGATCCGGTCCTTGACCCGCAGCGGCGCTGCCAGAATGGAACGGGTGCTAAATCCTGATTGCAGGTCGATCTGACGAAAAAAACGCGGGTCACGGGCGACATCTGGCACCAGCAACGGCTGATCCTGCGCCCACACCCAGCCGGCCACACCCTGTCCTTTCTCCAGATGCAGCACCTGCGCCACATGATCGCCGACCTCCCCCAACGCCAGCTTGCACTCGAGACGATCGGTCTCCGGATTGATCAGCATCACCGAGCTGGCCTCCGCGTGCATGACGCTCTGCGCCTTTTCCATCACATGGCCCAGCACCTCTTCCAGATCCAGCGTAGAGTTGATGAGAGCGCTGACTTCCATCAAACTGGAGAGACGGGTGATGCGCGCCTCCAGGCCGCTGATCCGGCTTTCAAGGGATGCTTGCTGCTCAGGTCCCATGGTGCTCTCTAATGCGCCTCCAGCCAATTATCGCCTACGCCCAGATCCACTTTGATCGGCGTTTCCAGCGTCATCGCATGTTCCATCTCCCGGCGGACCAGCTCCTGAACCTCCGCCAGTTCATCGCGAGGTACCTCAAAGATCAACTCATCATGCACCTGGAGAATCATCCGCGCGCGGAACTCTTTCTGCAGCAGCCGGTCGATGCGGATCATCGCCACTTTGATCAAGTCCGCCGCGCTGCCCTGAATCGGCGTATTGATGGCCGTGCGTTCGGCGAATTCGCGCATGCGCCGGTTTTCGTGATGGATCTCGGGCAGGTATCGACGCCGGTTCAGCAGCGTGGTTACATAGCCGTCGGCGCGCGCCTTGTGAATCGTTTCGGTCATGTACTCCTGCACGCGCGGGTAATGGAGAAAATAGGCTTGAATGAAATTTTCCGCCTCTGCATTCGGAATGGCGAGACGCTGCGCCAGACCGTACACGCCCATGCCGTACATGATGCCGAAATTGACCTCCTTGGCCTTGCGGCGCATGTCCGCGGTCACGGCTTCCGGCTCGACCTTGAAGATGAGCGAAGCGGTGCGCGTGTGCACGTCTTCGCCCTGCAGAAAAGAACGGCGCAGAGTTTCGTCGCCGGACAGATGCGCCATGATGCGCAGCTCGATCTGCGAGTAATCCGCATCCAGCAGCACATGGTCGTGATCCGCGGTGATAAACGCCCGGCGGATGCGCCGGCCGACTTCAGTGCGCACCGGAATATTCTGCAGATTGGGTTCACTGGAAGAAAGCCGGCCCGTCGCCGCCACGGTCTGGTTGAAGGAGGTGTGCAGCCGGCCGGTACGGGGATTGATCAGCCGCGGCAGCGCGTCCACATAGGTCGATTTGAGTTTGGCGAGCTGCCGGTAGTCCAGCAGCGCGGCCGGCAGCGGATGGTCCTTGGCCAGTTCCTCCAGGACCGATACATCAGTGGAATAGCCGGTCTTGGTGCGCCGGCTGGTGGGCAGCTTGAGTTGATCAAAAAGCACCACCGCCAGCTGTTTCGGCGAATTGATGTTGAATTTGGTCTCAGCCAGCTGGTAGATCCTGGCCTCGATGGCGGCCAGTTCGGTCTCCAATTCGGCGGACATCGCGGCCAGATACTTGACGTCCAGCGCGACACCGGCCTGCTCCAGATGCATCAGCACATGGATCAACGGTATCTCGACTTCGACGAACAGCTTGTGCAGATCCATCTCCTGCAGTTTGGGCGCAAACCGATTGGCCAGCCGCCAGGTCATGTCCGCGTCCTCGCAGGCGTATTCGGAGATCAGGTTCAACGGCACCTGATCCATGGTGCGCTGGTTTTTGCCGCTGCCGATCAGCTCTTTGGTCGCGATCTTTTTTTCGTCCAGATATTCCAGCGTGACCGCGTCGAGGTTGTGCTGATGGCTGGAGGGATTAATGAGATAGCTGGCCACCATGGTGTCGCAGACCAGGTTGGCCACCATGATTCCGGCCTGCTCCAGCACCAGCATGTCGTACTTGGCGTTATGACCGCATTTTTTGATCTTGGGATCCATCAGAATGGGCTTGAGCGCAGCCAGTACGTAGGCCAGTTCCAGGGGATTCGAACGCTCGGCCAGATCGCTGGGCCCCTTGACCGGTACATAATAAGCCGTGCCATCCTGCCAGGAGAACGACAGTCCAACCAGCTCCGCCAGCAGAGGATCCTCACTGGTGGTCTCGGTATCAAAACTGAAATAGGCTTGTTGGCGCAACGCCTCGATGAACCGATCAAACTCGATCCGGCTGGAGAGCAGCTCATAGTGCCGCTGCAACGAGGGCTTGCGCGTCTTGAAGCGATCGATCAGCGAAGGGATCTCCATCTCTTTGAAAAAAAGCGCCGCTTGATCGGAATTTACGGCAGCGGTCCGCAGGTCTTGGATCGTGCAAGAGAGCGGCACATCGCAGTGAATGGTGGCCAGCTGCTGCGACAAGCGAGCCGAGTCGGCGCCGGCCAGCAGAGCGGTGCGCGCCCGTTTTTGCGGGATCTGATCCGCCTGCTTTAGGATGGATTCCAAATCGTGATACTTGCTCAGCAGGTCGAGAGCGGTCACCGGACCGATGCCCGGCACGCCGGGGATATTGTCCGAGCTGTCTCCGGCCAGCGCCAGATAGTCGATGACCTGGGACGGCCGAACCCCCATTTTCTTCACCACCGCCGCGGCATCCATCCATTCGACGCCTTCTCCGCCGGCCTTGGGATGATAGACCACGGTGTGCTCGTTCACCAGCTGCATCATGTCTTTGTCGCCGGTAACCAGAACGGTCTGCAGCCTCTCCCCTTCCGCCTGGCGCGCCAGCGTGCCCATAATGTCATCCGCTTCGAACCCAGCCATGGCCAGCAACGGAACGTTGATCGCCTGCAGCATCTCACGAATGCGCGGCAACGTCTGCTGCATGTCCTCAGGCATCTCGGTCCGGGTGGCCTTGTATTCGCTGAACAGACGATGACGGAAGGTGGGCTCCGGCGTATCAAAAATCACCGCCAGATACTCCGGCTTTTCCTCATCGAGAATATTCAAAAGAGTGCGGGCAAAGCCGAAAACCGTGCTGACATTCTCCCCCTGCGAGTTCACCAGCGGATTGCGGATAAAGGCGAAATAAGCGCGATAGGCCAGAGCCGAACCATCGATCAGAAACAGCCGTTTTTTTTGTGCCACCATGAGCCGATCCCCGAAAATGGATGCCAAAACACTTGTAACACGATCGAAGAAATGTAACACTTATTTATCTGGCATGCAATGCAAAACTATTGGCTTTTTGAATGGAAATCATTACATTATTAATTACTGCTCCATGGCCGGCTCATCCGCTCTGAAACGCAGATGGGCTTGAACCTCCCAGCCGGCCGCAGGATTCTTCTTCCATCAACGTCAGGAGAACAAACGTATGCAAAACAATCTCCCGCCCCAGCAGCTCAACGTGGAACTGGGGGAAAAAGAGGCTGAGGGCATCTATTCCAATCTGGCGCTCATCACCCATTCTCCGGCAGAGTTCGTCATCGATTTCACCCGCATGGTGCCGGGTGTTCCCAAAGCGCGCGTCTACGCCCGGGTCATCATGACGCCGCAGCACGCCAAATCCCTGCTCAATGCGCTGAAGGAAAACATCGGCAAGTATGAAACTCAGTTCGGAGAGATCAAAGTTTACAGCGAACCGTCGCAACAGGGACGCTCGATCGGCTTTCAACCCAACACGCTAGACAATGTACCCAGCGTGGCAAAATAAGCGGCCGCTGCGCCTTTTCCTTTTCCTCCTGCTGCTCAGCGGTTCCGCCGCCTCAGCCCGCGTCGGTCTGGGTGTGCATGCGGCCATCTGGAAGCCCAGTTCATTGGACAACGAACCGAGCAGACCGTTCCGCGCGATCCCGGGCAGCGGCCTTTCCTACGGCCTGATGGCGCAGTCGCCCGAATGGCAGAGTTTTAGCCTGCAGCTCTCCGCCTGGAAGTGGCAACAAACCCAGGAGCCGGAGAAAAACGTCGTCACTTTGTGGCATCTGTCCTGCGACGTCAAAAACAGCCTGCTGAACCAGACGCGGCTGCGCCCGTATGCGACTTATGGCTTTGCCGCTGTGATGGGCAAACCGAGCGGTGGACCGCTGCAACGCGACGGGCTGAGCATCAACCTCGGCGCCGGCGTCGAGTATTCGCCGTATACCCGCGCCAGCCTGGCGTTCGAATATCAATACCTCTATCTGATCATGGACCGCAACATCGGTCTCACCGATGATCTCAGCGGCCCCAAACTCACTTTCAAGTTCATCTACTTGCTGTAGCCAAGCTCCGGCCGGCGCCGTTCTGTGCACGGTTGATGCAGCGCTGTTCAATTCTGATACACTCCAGCCCCATCGCGCGTTCCAATGCCACCGGACACAACCATAGCTGTCCTCACAGTAACTCCCTGCAAATTATCCCGTTAAATTTCATAGAGCTAAAGCAGCGCGCCGGGCAATACCCATTCTTTTAAATCGGCGCAGATTCCACTTGGGGTACAGTTTTTGCATCAGAGTATCAGCATTGTTTTATCTGGACATTCCGTGATTTCCCTGTCATTCAGCAAGCAAAGCGGAGGAGATTCCTTGAAGCTTTTCAGATTGATCTGTGTGGGGGCGGTGACCCTGTTGGCGCTAAACCACTCGGCTGACGCAGCCAAGCTGTGGAAGATCATGCCGGTGGGAAACTCGATCACCGCTGGCGTGGGCAGCAGCAACGGCTTTGGTTTTCGCGATGATCTGGCCGCCAAATTGACCAGCGCGAACATCACCTTTGATCTGGTTGGTCCGGACGGCGTGCCCTATGAAGGCCATTTTTTATCCGGCGCCAAAATCGAAGACTTTATGGCCGGCGGAGCCAAGGATATCACCACATCGCTGATGACCTATGAGCCCAATATCGTCATCCTTCACCTCGGCACCAACAATCTGTCCCAAACGATGGCGCCCTATTCCAACAACCGCGGCGTCACCTATGAACCCACGGCCGCCGGCCGGCTCGCCCAGTTACTCAAATACCTGACGCAATTTTCCGATGGCACCAAGGGATCGTTTCTGGAGCGCGTGCTGGTGTGCAAAATCATCCCCCGTCTCGACGGCAGTGTGCTCAATGCTAACGTCGATCTGCTCAATGCAGAGATCGAACGCATGTTTTTTGAAAATCCCCCTTTTGCCAGAATGACCGTGGTCGACATACATCGCTTGTTGTCCGCCGGCGACTATGCAGACGATCGCCATCCCAACGAATCCGGCTATGCGAAAATGGCCTCCGAGTACGCCAATGTGATCAGCGGCCTGGTCAACACCGATGCCACCGCGCCCGGCAATCCCGGCAACCTGCTGATCCGGCCCGAGAACGCCCAGACGGCGGCTCTGCAATGGACGGCCTCCGGCGACGACGGCAGCAGCGGACGCGCCAACCTCTACGAACTGCGCTACGCCACTTTCCAGCTTACCGAGAAAAATTTCCTCCAGGGCAAACTGGTTCCTCTGAACCGCCCTTCATCGTCCGGCGCCACCGAAAGCTACATGGTCGATCGTCTGGTGGCGGGATTGACCTACTATTTTGCCCTGCGGGTTTACGATGAGTGGAACCAAAAGAGCAGCATCCGCTACTTTTCACCGGTTCTCATCGAGAACACCGCGGGGTATCGCTATTGCGACGATTTCAGCGACGCCACGCTGCCCAACTGGTCCGCCCAGTCCAGTTACCAGTTGGATATCGTGCACCAGGATCTGCGGTTGAAGACCAGCGCCTCCCCATCCTGGGATCATCTGGCCACGTTTGCCGGCGCCCGTTACAACAGTACGGCCAAACTGGTGAAAGCCGGCATCGAATGGTCGTACCTGGCGGACGCCAACGGCATGAACGCGGGCGGCATCGCCATGATGCTGGACCAGGCCAATGCCAACGCCAACGGCTATCTGCTCCGTCTGCGCAACGGCGTGCTCTATCTCAATGAAATCACCAACGGCTCCCTGCAGTCGACGGAGATGCAAAAACTCACCAGCACCGCTTCGTACAAAACGCCGGCGCCCGGTGATTCGTTTACCGTGCACTATTTTCCCGGCGGCCTTTATGGCAACGTGTTCGACTGCTATCTCAACAAAACCTATCTCGGCCAGCTCTACGACAAAAAGAAGCTGCAGGGCAACGCCCCTCAGCTCTACTCCGGCATCATGCTGTACGGCGGCAACCTGAACAACGCCGTGACAAAATTCTGCCTCGAGGTTCCGCCGTTGTCAGCCGATTCGATGCGGATATTCGTCGGCGATCAGCAGCGCGGGCAGATCACCCAACGCCTGGCAGAGCCCCTGACCGTGCGCATCGTCGATGCCAACGGCGTTCCGGTCAACGACGTGCAAGTGGAATTCACCGTCAACTCCGGACAGGCGTTTCTCAGCACCGACTCGCTCGCCAATAATTTTAACGGTCATCTGTGGGTGGAGGCGGAGAAAGGCAGCCTGAGCGGACCCTACGCCGCCGGAAACGCGGTGGAGGCTTCCAATACAGGATACATCTATGTACCGGAGGACGTCAACCGCGAAAAGGGCCTGGCAACCTATCAGATCTATAATGTCAAGGCCGGCCAATACCGTTTGTGGCTCCGCGTCAATCCGCAGGACGGAAGCCACAATTCCTGCTACTTGAGCGTAAACGGCTCCGACACGCTGCAATTTAATTTCACCGATCTCTATGGAACGTTTAAATGGTACGCCTTTGCCAACCGGACCTTTTACCTGCCGCAGGGCTTTTTCGAATTAGCGATTAAAAACCGCGAGAGCAACACCTACATCGACAAAATTTTATTGACCAACAGCCTGAGCTACACTCCCTCAGGATTCGGTGAGGCCACGCAGAGGTTCTCCAATCTTACCGATCTCGGCGGCCTGGCCTACACCTTCGCCACCTTTACCACCACGGCCGGTCCGGTGCAGATCCGGGCGTCGGCGCCGACGGTGCCCAATGGATCGCCGCAGCTGTTCACCATTTACGGCGACGCGCTGGATCCTTCAAATATGACCTATGTCTCAGAACGGGTTCTCTCCGATACGGTCGGCCAGATGATGGACGCGGCGTTCAGCGTCAGGATGCTGGACCGCTACAACAACACCTGCGTCGGCATACCGGTGGATTTTGTCGTCACCGAGGGGGACGGATCGTTCGGAGGCCAGCCTTCCATCCGCGTCAGCTCTGACAACGAGGGCATCGCCTCAGCGCGATTGACGCTGGGCTATTCAGCCTCCGGTTCCAAGATCATCGCCCGATTGCCGAATTCCTCCGAGATCACAGCCCTGTCCTTTGAAGCGGTGCCGGATAAAGAGGGCGTGCCGATCGAAATCGTGGCGATCAAAGGCCAGGATCAAACCGGCACTGTGCATACCGTCCTGAACGATTCATTGGTGGTGCAGGTGCTGGACCGCAACCATCGTCCGGTGTACAAATATCCGGTGCCGTTTAAAATCACCAAGGGCAACGGAACGTTCAACGGCTCCGGCGCCACATTTATCGACTCAACCACGATCTACGGAAAAGCCCATGCCCGTTTTGTCCTCGGCGATACGGCCGGCGTGCACAACCACGTCGTCACCGTGGATGTGCCCCTGAATGGGGCGCCGATCATCTTTAAAGCCAGCGCTCTGGCGGATAAACCCAGTCTGCTGAAAATTCTTTCCGGCGATCAGCAGGCGTGGTATGCCGGCGAGACCTTCCCACAGGCGCTGATGGTCAAACTGAGCGACAAGTACGGAAACGGCCTCAAAGGCTATGGCGTCAAATTCAGCGTGGTGGCTGGAACCGGAAACGGCACTCTCAACGGCAAGGACACCGTCACCGTAGTCAGCGACAGCCTGGGATTGGCCCGCCTATTCTACACCGCAGGAAGTCAGCAGGGCGTGAACCAGGTGCGCGCAGAGGTGGCCGCGCAACTCAAGATTCCGGCCGTGCTCTTTTCCAGCCTCACCGTCAAACCGCCCAAGCCGAGCCGCATCACAGAGATCAGCGGCGATTATCAAGAGGGTGTGGTCAACGACCTGCTCGCCAAGCCGTTCATCGTCAAGGTGACAGATCCGTTCAACAACATCATTCCTGCAGCCAATCTGATCGCCAAGGTGGTCAGTGGAGGCGGCAAGGTGAACGATCAGGACTCGCTGAGGATTCAGACCGATGCGACCGGCCAGGCGTCGGTCACGCTGCGTCTGGGCTTGGTCAGCGGAGATATGAATCAACGGATCGTGATCCGCAGCGCGGATTATGATCTGCAGCCCGCAGAGTTCATCGCCACGGCTCTTCCGGGAGCGGCGGCGAGCGTGACGGCCGTCGGAGATCTTGCGTTTTACGAAAAGCCCGTGGCCCAGGCGCCGATTCAGGTGATGGTTCGCGATGCCTTCGGCAATCCCAGACCAGGCCAGCCCATCACCTTTGCCGTGGTCAGTGGCAACGGTCGCTTTGGCGCCAACCAGAACAGCATACAGGCGACCACCAACGCCAGCGGCGTAGCAACGGCCAACTATACCATGGGCACGCTGTCAAACGAGGAAAACATTCTCAATGTCTCCGGGAGCCAAAACAGCGGTGAACCGCTCGCCGGAAGCCCCATCACCTTTATCGGTCGCGTCATCCCCGGCGAACCCAGTCAATTGCTCTCCCGGCAATCCGGAGAATATACAGGAAAAATACTGACCACATTGACTGAACCGCTGCTCGCTGAAGTGCGCGACGCCTATGGCAACCCGGTGCAAGCGGGCGTGGTGGTGCGTTTTTCAGTCACCGCCGGCGGCGGTTCATTCGGCGAAGCAGAGGAGGTAGATCAGACCACGGATGAAATCGGACAGGCCCGGGCCTACCTCCGGTTGGGGGCTGTCGCCGGAATGAACAACAACCGGGTATCCGCCACGGTGCCGGATGCTCCGCAGGTCAAGGCCATCGAATTCCGCGCCTCGGCGCTGGCCGATGTTCCGGATCGCATGCGCGCAGAGGGCGA
>CAZKQR010000015.1:0-23932 GCA_964554965.1 uncultured Cytophagia bacterium
AGGAGCTGATCATGAAAACGATGCAGGCTTTGGTGTTTAAAAAAATTGGAAAAATAGAACCGGAAACGCTACCGATGCCCACCCTGCAAGAGCCGACGGACGTGCTCATCAAAGTGGCGGCCTGCGGTATCTGTGGATCGGACATCAAAATCCTTGAGGGCAAACACGCTTACAAGGAGAACACGGTGCTGGGCCATGAATTCTGTGGAACGGTCGTGGAGATCGGTTCGGCGGTTCACTCTCTCAGAGTGGGAGATCGCATCGCCATCGACAACAACCCGCGCTGCGGTGTCTGCGATTACTGCCGTATGGGATTCAGCAGTCAGTGCGAGTGGATCAAAGAGCGCACCATCGGCATTTTCAAAAACGGCGGCTATGCCGAATACAGCGTGGCGCCGGAGAGCGTGTGCTACAAGCTGCCGGAAGGTATGGATGACATCACCGCCACCCAGGTGGAGACGCTGGGCACGGTGATGAACGGCATGAATACCGTGCAGATGCAGCCCGGGGATTCGGTGCTGGTGCTGGGCTGCGGCCCCATCGGCTACCTGTTCGCTTCGCTGGCGAAGAACATTGCAGCCGAGGTGATGGTCACCGAGATCGATCCGTTTCGATTGAACATCGCCAAACAGCTGGATGTGCCGGCGCTGAATCCGAACGAGACCGATCTGGCCAAGGAGATCAAGGAGCGCACCAATGGTAAAGGGGTGGACATCGTCATCGATGCCGTAGGCACGCAGCTCGGCGAGGCGCTGAAATATGTCACCGCCGGCGGCAAGATCCTCGCCTTTGGCATGGACGACAGCGCGCAGGTCACAGTGACCCCCTATCAGATCACTCGCCGTGCGGTCAAGATTTTAGGGACCTATATCGGACAGAACACCATGTTGCCATCCATCAAGATCCTCAAGTCCGGCAAGATCAATCTCAAACCGTTTTTCACCGAAACCATCAAACTGCAGCAGGGCGTGGAGGCGTTTGCCAAATTGGGTCTGGATCTGAAGACCATGCAGCATGTGCCGAAAAAAGCCCTCAAGATCGTGCTGAAACCCTAAGCCGGGAAACTCCGGCAATCAGCGATCCTGAAAACATAAATCCCGGTGATGCCGTCGTTACCATGGCATCACCGGGGTTTTTCTGTTGGTGTAGAAGAGTTATCCTCTGCCTGAGAGTCAATCAGCTGCCGCCTTGTCCGCTTTGGCTAACAGGAACAGGGTTTTATTGGGTGAGCTGAAGGTCAGCGCTTTCATCCACTCCTTAGCTGCCCCTGATCGCAGCTCTTTAATCCACGTTGCGAAAAAACCGTTGTCCGTGGTTTTGAGGAGCCGCAGGCCGCAGCGGCTAAAATAGTTTTTCATCGATCCTGCGGTAAAGGTGTGGGGATGGCCTGGGTCGATCCGCAAGCCTTCCGCCAACAGGCGGATCAGTTTTCCCCAGGTCGTGTATCTGTTTACCCGCAAATAGATCTTCCCATTCTTCGTCAACACTCTGCGCATTTCTTTGAGCGCCGCCGGCACATCATCGCAATGATCCAGAACGTTATCACAGATCACCAGGTCGAATCGATGGTCGTCAAAGGGAAGGCTCTCCGCTTTTGCTTTCTGATAAAGGACTCGAGGATCCCTTTGTGCTTGAAAAGCAGGTACGGAGGAGTAGAAATCCTCCAGCGGATCAACGGCATGGCGGTCGTTTGCATTAAGAAAGGTGATGATACCGCCGGCGCCGCTGCCGATCTCCAGCACCGAGGTGGCAGGTCCGACGGGCAGGAACGGTTTCATCTGTTCGGTCAGATCGGCGGCGTACTCGCGGTAAAAATCAAAATCAATGTGATCCTGTCTGGACAACCACCACTCTTTCTCGTAATTTTGCGCCAGGCGCCATCTTTCGTTTTTCATTTCGATGATCCCTCGGCTGTCAGTCAGGCTTTACGAGAAAGCTGTCCACATTGGCGGCGGTGATGACATCGACGCCGGTAGCCAGCGTGGTCGCTGCGGGCATTTTCTGGTTCTGGACGATGTCGTGCAACATCTCCACGCAGCGATAACCCATCTCGTAGGGACGCTGGCCGATCAAAGCCTGCACCAGTCCCTCTTTGACCAGCAGCAGCTCTTCTTTCACCGTATCAAAGGCGATGACCGCGATGTCCCTGCGCTGGTCCAGCGCGTTGACAAAAGCGCCCCTGGGTGTTACAGTGGCCCAGCAGCCGGTGATGAACCAGGCCTTGAGCTGCGGAGTGGCTCTGGTCAAATCCTCCATCTGATCCAGGGCGCGATCCGTGGTCTCATCACAGTTGAGCAGATTGATCTCGTGCAGATCGGCTTTCTGCTCTGCAATTTCATCGCGAAAGCCGCGGATGCGCTCGTTCAAGTTGAGTGCGCCCAGGGAACCGGTCAAAATGGCGTAAGAGTCTCCTGGTTTGAGATGGAGCAGCAGTTGCCGCGCGGCCGCGCGGCCGGCGGTGTAATTGTCCGTTCCCACATAACACAGCCGTTTGCTCTTCGGCGCATCCGAATCAAAGGTGAGCACCGGGATGCCCGCCTCCACTGCGCGATCGATGACTGAAGTAACGCCGTCCGGATCATTGGGCGACACCGCCAAGCCGCTCACCCGCGAGGCGATGAGGGATTCGAGGATCTGCACCTGGGCTGTGACATCCGATGCCTGAGCCGGGCCAACCATCTCCACCTCTACGCCCAGTTTTTCTCCGGCTGCTTTCATGCCGTCCTCCACCTGAAACCAATAGGGATTCGTCAGCGCCTTGGGCACCACCACATAGCGAAGCGAAGCGGATGGTTTAGAGCATGCGAGGGTTAAAAGCATACCGCTCAGGAACAGTGCTAAAGAGCGAAGCGGGTACATGGCAATCTCCTGGTAAATGGTTTTCTTGTCCTGCGCTCAGGCCGTACCGGTTATTTGCGAAACCGGTCCATCGCCACAGCCAGGATGATGATCGCGCCCAGAGCGAACTGCTGCCAAAAGGCGGAAAGGCCCAGCAGGATCAGCCCGTTTCTCAGCACGCCCATGATGGCTGCGCCGATAAGCACGCCCAGCACCGTGCCTTTGCCGCCCATCAAGCTGGTGCCGCCGATCACCGAAGCCGCGATGGCATCCAGTTCATACCCCACGCCTGAAGTGGGCTGTGCGACGCCCAATCGGGAGATCAGCAGGATGCCGGCCACCGCGGCAGCCACGCCCGAGAGTGTGTACACCAGCACTTTGATCCGGTCCACCGGAATGCCGGAGAGCGAGGCGGCGGTTTCGTTGCCGCCGACGGCAAAAAGATAGCGGCCGGTGGCTGTGTGATTGAGAAAGACGCCGGCAGCCAGGCCGGCGAGGACCATAAAGATCACCGGCAGCGGCACGATCCACAAGTATCCTTGACCGAGCGTCATAAATCCCTGGGGCAGATTGGAAACCGGCCAGCCGCGAGTGATGACAAAAGTCAGGCCTCTGGCCATGCTGTACATGCCCAGAGTCACGATAAAGGGCGGCAGTTTCAGCCGGGTGATCATCTGGCCGTTGCAGAATCCGAGAAAAGCGCCGGCCAGCAGACCGGCGAGCACTGCGACGGGCCAGCCCCACTGGCTGTTCATGGCCAGAGCGGACACGCAGCCGCAAAACCCGAGCATGGAGCCGACGGACAGATCGATGCCGCCGGTGAGGATGGCAAAGGTTTCGCCCAAGGCGATGATGGCCACAAAGGAAAAGCTCCTTATCACACTGAAAATATTTTCTGTCGTCAGAAAGTGGGACGAGGAGATGGAGAAGAGGAGGCACAGGGCGATGAGGGCAAGGAACACCCCCAGAGCTTGAAAAGGATGGAAGCTTTTTTTCAAAGCAGAACTCCGTTGAATGGAAGGCGCCCGGCCTGGTCGCACAGTTCATGTCAGCAACGGCGGTGATTCGTGCGGCGATGAACGGACAGCGGCGAATTTTTCAATATAGAAAACTCGTCCAAGATTCGCAAGCAAAAAGGACAGGGTGGAATAAAAAGGCGCAGGCAGATAAAAAAGCTTGCAATAGAAATATACTTTAAGTACATTTGTTCAGACAAATATCCCTGCATAGAGGCCTCCATGATTGTTGACCGCAACAGTCCCATTCCGCAATATTATCAACTGCAAAACTGGCTAATTGAGCAGATCGAACTCGGTGTCTTTAAACCCGGTGAGCGCATTCCTACTGAAGAGGAACTGGTGCGCATCACCGGCCTGTGCCGCGCCACGGTCCGGCAGGCCATCAGCAATTTGGTCAATCTCGCCTATCTAAAGCCGAGAAGACGCTTCGGCACTTTTGTCCTGGAGCGGAATCCTGACGATCGCAAGAAGAGCATCATCGGCATTTTGGTGCCGGACATCCGCTCCGGCTGTTCCTCAGAGCTGGCACGCGGCGCCGAGGATGAGGCCGCGCGCAACAAGCACAGCATCATGCTGTGCAACACCGATGATCTGTTTTTCAAGGCGGAATACTATGCCGATCGCCTGATCAAGGAGCATGTGACCGGCGTAATCTATGTGCCGATCGCCGATACGGAAGAAAAAAACCGCACGATCATCGAAAGATTCCGGCAGCATGACATTCCGGTGGTGCTGGCGGATCGTATTCTTCCCGATCTCAAGATCGATTATGTGACTACGGATAATTTTTACGGCGCTTACGCCATGACCAAACACCTTTTAAAAAAGGGACATCGCCGGATCGCCATCGTCTACAACGGTCTGGTCAGTTCCGAACGTTTCCGCTTTGAGGGCTATTGCAAGGCCCTGCAGGATAACCGCATTCCCCTCGATGAATCGCTCATCTCCAATCCGCAAACGCTGTTTACCGAGCAGGTCTATTCCAAATCCGTCCTGAAAATCCTCAGACAGCGCAAGGACCATCTGGCTGTTTTTGCCGCTCACGATCAAATCGCTTTGCTGATTTATTCTATCGCCCGTGAAAAAAAACTTTCCATTCCAGAGGACCTGTCGCTGGTCGGGTACGACAACCTGCCGCAGATACGCGCTATTTCCTTTGGTTCCTTTGGACTGACGACCATTCACCAGCCCATCTATGAGATCGGCCGCAAAAGCATTCATGTCATTCTTTCCCGCTTGCGCGACAAGAAATTAAAATCGAAACAGATCGTTTTGAAATCCTGGCTTGTTGAGCGGCATTCGGTTCAAGATCTTGGCATCTTGAGGCGAAACCGGCGTTACTCCCGCACCGCCTGAGCAGGGCGAGGAGGCTTCCGGTTTCTTTCTACGCGATATTCCGATAGATGAACTCCTTTTCAATCCTACACCTTGACTGCAGGAGTGATGATGCGAAGCAATTGGTTTCTTTTCATCGGAATTTTTTTAATCCTCTTCACGTCGGCCTACGCCGGCACTACGGGAAAGATTTCCGGCCGGATCACCGGCAAAGAGAAGGGCGAGCCGATTCCCGGCACCAATGTTTTAGTAGAGGGCACTTCTCTGGGCGCGCTGGCGGCGTTGGATGGGTATTTTCACATCATCAACATCCCGCCGGGCAAGTACACGGTGATCGTCCGCGCCATGGGCTTCGGCATGATGAAATTTGAGAACGTCCGCGTCAGTGTTGACGCGACCACCAACCTTTCGGTCGCGCTGACGCCGACGGTGATCGAAGGGGAGGAGGTCACGGTGGTGGCCGCCAAGCCCTTAGTGCAGAAGGATCTGACTTCCACCTCTGCCCGCGTGTCCGGGGACCAGATCGACATGTTGCCGGTGGAGAGCGTCAATCAGGTGGTGGAACTGCAGGCCGGGGTGGTCAACGGTCATTTCCGCGGCGGCCGGCTGGGTGAGGTCGCTTTTCTCATCGACGGTTTGGCGGTGAACGACGCCTACACCGGCGGCCAGATGATCGCGTTGCAGGCCAACTCTGTGGCCGAAGTAGAGGTCATCAGCGGCACCTTTAACGCCGAGTACGGTCAGGCCATGTCCGGCGTGGTCAATGTGGTGTCCAAAGACCCTGAAGGCCATTTCACCGGACAGCTGGCCAGCTACACCGGCACATACCTGAGCGGCCGCACCATGCCTTTTGTCGCCAAAGCCGGCGCCGGCCTGAAACGCGGGGATTTTTACCAAGAAACGAAATCTTATCTGGACCTGGCTTCGCCCACCGATGCCTACAATTTGGAAGGGAACCTGGCCGGCCCGCTGTGGCGAGACCGCTTGTTTTTCTTCTCCTCTTTTCGGTTCAACCGCGATGACGGCTATCTTTGGGGGCGCCGCATCTTTAATCCCGCGGACTCTTCCTATCTGCCCAGAGATCAGGAGAACTGGCGCGTTCACGCCAACGGCGACGGTGCGTTTGTACCTATGAATTGGAGCCAGAACCTCACCGCCCACGGCAAGCTTACGCTCAAACCGTGGGGCTCGCACAAGCTGACCTATGAATTCATCCGTGAAGACGGCGAGGGGCAGTCCTATTCGCACAGGTACAAGTACAATCCGGATGGTCGGCCGATCAATTACAACCTAAGCAATTCACACATGGTGCACGCCGATTATATCATCAACAAAAACGGGTTCATCAATGTTAAGGCCGCGCGTCTTGAAAAAACGTATGAATCCTATTTGTACGAGAGCCCGTACGATCTGCGCTACCAACCGATCAGCCGCCTGTCCATCGGCAGCGGTCCTTCTTTTTACATGGCCGGCACAGACATGAATCACTCGTTCCGCACCACCCGCACCGATATCGCCAAGGCCGACCTCACCTATCAGATCAATCGCTTCAACCAGATCAAGGGCGGCGTGGAAACGCGCTTCCACGACCTCTATGTTCTGGACTATAGCATCCGGCTGGACCGTCAGACAGACTGGAAGCCGCAGCCGGTGGATAAAGATAACACCGCCTATAACGAGTTTGCCAAGTCACCGACTGAATTCAGCGCCTACCTGCAGGACCGTATCGAGTGGTCCTACTTTATCATGAACCTGGGCCTCCGCTATGATTGGTTCCAGCCTGAGGGTGTTTATCCCACCGATCTGATGAAACCGGTCACGAGTCCCAAAATCGCGGCCAAGAACAAGAGCCAATGGAGCCCGCGATTCGGCATCGCCCTGCCGGTCAGCGAGCAGAGCGTCCTGCATCTATCCTACGGGTTGTTCTTTCAGATTCCCTCTTTTGCTTATCTCTATTTGAATCCGTTGTTTAAAATTCCGGTGGGATCGTTTTCCACCATCGGCAACACTGATCTGCAGCCGCAAAAGACCGCGACGTATGAGATCGGTCTGCAGCAGGCGATCGGCCCGAACTTGGGCGTTACGTTTACCGGCTATTATAAGGACATTCGAAACTTGCTGGGCATGGAAGTCTACACCATTCTGCCCAGTTTTGACAAGTACGCCCGCTATGTCAACCGCGATTACGGCCAGGTCTTTGGCCTTACCATAGCTTTGGAACAGCGCGGCAGCTCCTACCTCAGCACGACGCTGGACTACACCTATCAGCTGGCCGAGGGCAATTCGTCGGATCCGAATGACGTCTATATCAAAAGCACGACCACGCCGCCCACGGAGATCACCAAACAACTCATCTTTCTGGATTGGGATCGAACCCACAGCCTCAATCTCACCGCCACGGTGCACAACAAAGATATCTGGAACATCGGCCTGATCGGCAAGCTCGGTTCCGGGTTTCCTTACACCCCTGAGCTGGAGGGCTATTATCCCAGCCGGGAGAACAATGAACGGCGGCCGCCTTCTTACAACTTTGACATGAACCTCTCCTATTCGCTCGATTTCAAGCATTTCAAGACCACCCTGTTCAGCAACATCTATAATATTTTCGACATCCGCAACGCCGTAGATGTGTATCGCGACACCGGCAGCCCCGAGTATTCCATCGATGAGCATTTTTACACCGATGATATGGTCCGCTGTGTGAACACGGTAAGAGATTATTATTTCCGGCCGCAATATTTCAGCGCTCCGCGCCGTGTCGTCGGGGGCGTGAAAATAGAGTTCTAACCTAGATCCAACCCGAATGTGGAGGATTTGATGCTTCGCTTTGAACGAGTCCGGGCTCTCTCTTTTCTTTGGCTGATGCTCTGCGCCGGGGCCTTGCTGGGTCAGCGGCCGCAGGATGGAAATCTGGTTAATCGTAGAGGCGGGATATTGGACGCCAACCTCTGTCGGACGCCGTTTTACAACAATGGCAAGATCGGCGGATTTCTAGGTTACACGGTTGAATATCCGATCGGCAGCGGCCATATCATGCTCGACGGCGTGGCGCCGCTGATCGTCACTCGGATAACAGACCGCACGGGCCAGCGGCATGCCTGCTGCGAGACCGCCTATGGCATCGTGCCCTCGGACAAATCACCAGACGGCACACCGTGGATTTACGAACCGCTGGCCGGCTATTGCAATGAAAACCAGCTGGAGGCGGCGGTCAGCGACGATCCCTACACTTGGCCGGCGTTCTGGCCGGATAAAATGTACGACAGCTTTGATCCGGGCTGGCCGGGCAAATGGAACGGCTACTTTGGCAAAGGGGTCAAGAACGCCGATCTGGAGACGTATTTTGTCATCGACGACCAACCGGACATCGAATTCGATTATCAGCCGGATGCCGCGGACCCGGAGCGGCACGGCTTGGGAACGCAGATGTATATACGCGGCCTGCAGTGGAATAACGTTTTAACCGAGACCCACAACTTTTGGATTTATGAAATCGAAAACGAAAGCACCGCCGATTATGACTCGATGTACTTTGCGTTGTTCGCTGATTTCAAGATCGGCGGCGATGACGAGGATGTGGCAGGCTATAATACCAAACTGGATATCGCCTATTGCTATGATTTCGACAACACCGGATATCCCGGAGCCTACAAGCCGGTGGCGGCCCTGTGCTGGGCCTATCTGGAAAGCCCCACCAGCGGATATGACGGTAAAGATAATGATGAAGATCTGATGATCGATGAGCGGCGTGATGACGGCCTGGACAACAACGGCAATTGGGTTCCCTTCACCGACTCGAACAAGAACGGCAAATGGGATTTCGGCGAACCGCTAAACGATGATTTGGGCGCGGATGGCATCGGACCTTATGATGAAGGCTACAGCGGCGTCGATCTGGGCGAAGGGGATGGCCTTCCGAGCCACGGTGAGCCAAGCTTTGATGAAAAGGACATTGAAGAGGGCGACATGATCGGCCTGACAGGCTTTTGGTCGGGCGATTATGGCGATCGCAAAAACCACGATGATGACGAGCTCGTGCTGCAATGGTGTCTGCAGACCGTGGGCAAACAGGCGGATGAGTACTATTTCGCCTCCAATCTTGGCGCCTGGTGGCATTCGGGTCCCAGCACTCATCCGGCCAAGACCTTTCAGCGTTTTTCTTTCAGCATGTACTATGCCGACGGTCAAACCACCTCTGCTCAGGTGGACGATGCCGCGCGCAAGAAAGACACGGTTCAGAAAATCTATAATGCCAATTATCGCTTTGCCCAGCCGCCTAAAACGCCCAATCTGACCGCCATACCGGGTGATGGCAAGGTGTATCTCTACTGGGATGACAGCGCCGAGTCCAGTTTTGACCGGTTTTTTAAGGTTTACGATTTCGAGGGGTATTCGCTCTACCGCTCCACTGACCCCAAGTTTCGCGATTGCCGCATTATCACCGATGGCTTTGGCACCCTGGCGATGAAAAAGCCCATTTTCCGCTGCGACAAGATCGACGAGTATGAGGGCTTCTTCCCCGGTTCCTATAACGGCGTGCAGTTCTGGATCGTCAATAACAAAGGTCTGGTGCACAGTTATGTCGATGAAGAGGTGATCAACGGGCAAACCTATTACTATGCGCTCTGCTCCTTTGATTACGGCTTTTTGCCGCCGGACGCGGCCTCTGTAACCGATCTGCAAAAATACAGTGTGCTGCCCTCGGAGTGTCCGGTCAACATCAACATCGATGTGTTGAACAACGTGAACTCGATCGGCGCTAATTGCGCGGCGGTCATGCCGGCGGCCCCGGCGGCCGGCTACACGCCGCCGCCGCTGCAGGAGGGGATGGAGCATTTCGGCCCGATCTCCAACACGGTCATCGAGTTTCAGATTTTCAATCCCAATGAGCTCGTCAAGGACGGCCGGTACGAATTGGCCTTTACATATCCTGATTCGGGCTGGCGGTCGCGGCCTCATTATCAGCTGGTCGATAAAACCAACAGCCCAACCTTGCGGGTGATCGAACCCTGGACGATCATCGAGAACAACACGTTGGACTCCCGCTATTTCGACGGGCTGGTGGTGCACTTGGAAATGGACACCAGCCTCACTCCGATCCTGCAGGACTGGAAACCAGGCGGCCAATCCAACATGAAAGTGCTGTTCACCTATGATGAAAATAAAGCGAGCGCGCTGAACTGGGATTTTGATCTGGTCTTTACCGAGGGGATCGGTGATACCTCCCTGTCCGTTAATCGTTATACCAAGGCGATCCCGGCGCCGTTCTACATCTATTCGATCACCACCGGCGAAAAAATGGATTTTACCATTGCGGATTATAAAAATAATTCGAAATGGGACCTGGAGGATGACATTCGCATCGTTCTGGGACCCAAGCGCGGCCTCAAACCGGCCAGGGGCTCGGGTAATTTTCTCAATTCGTGGCGGTTTCATTTCGTCATCCCGGAGGATGATACGACGGGCATGATCCGGCCCAAGAGCGGCGATGTTTTTCAGGTGCGCATGTACGTGCCGCCACAGCCCGGCGAGCAATACACCTTCACCACCACCGCCATCGCCATGGACGCGGATCAAGCCAAAGCAGACCTTGACAAGATCACGGTGGTGCCCAATCCTTATGTCGTGACCGAACGATGGGAACCGGCCAGTCCGTATCTGGCCGGCCGAGGCCCTATGTCGATTCATTTTAACCGCCTGCCCAAAGACTGCACGATTAAAATATACACGGTGCAGGGCTTTTTGGTGGACACCATCGAGCATCACAGTCAGATCTACGAGGGCACGGAGGAATGGGACGTGATCTCCAAGGACAACATGCAGATCGCGCCCGGCAATTATATTTATCATGTCGAAGCCCCGGGCGTCGGCAATAAAATCGGCCGCTTCATGGTGATCAAATAATATCAAACGGATAAAGGTTATGCTATGAAATGGATAAGAACCGTATCGCTGGCAGCCGTTCTCATGGCCTTTAGTACCGCCTCGGCGCAGTACTTTGTCACTGCGTTTAAAACCGATGTAAGCAAGGTCGGCACCACCGCGTGTCCCTTTTTGACTATCGGCGTCGGCGCCCGGGCGAACGCCATGGGCGGCGCGTTCGCCTCGGTGGCGAACGATGTCACCGCTTTGTATTGGAACCCGGCCGGTTTGGCCGGTCTGCACACGAATCAGATCGCGCTCATCCACTCCGACTGGATCGCCGATTTGAGCCACGACTACCTCGGCGCGGCTTTCAGCCTGGGCAATCTGGGCGTCATCGGAGTGAGCCTGAACGCGCTGACCATGGATGACATCATCGTGCGTACGCCCGAGTTGCCGGACGGCACCGGCGAGCGGGCCGGTTCCTATGACCTGGCGCTCGGCCTTTCCTTTGCGCGATCGCTCACCGACCGGCTCAGTCTGGGCGGTACCGCAAAATATGTCACCAGCCGGTTGTGGCACATGTCCTCGTCCACCATCGCCTTTGATTGCGGCGTGCTCTTTAGCGAGATTTTTAACTTTTTCCAGCTGGGCGCTTCGATCAGCAACGTCGGCGGCAAAATGCACTATAACGGCCGCGACACATTTGTTTACTATGATATGCTGCAGGATGAATTCGGCAATAACGAGAAAATAGACGCCGATTTGAAAACCGGCGCCTTTAATCTGCCGGTCTGTTTTCGTGCCGGACTGTCCACGGTGGTGAATCGACACGGCGCATTGCCGCTGCTATTGGCGTTCGAGTTTTGTGAGCCGTCGGACAATGTCCGCAGCCTCAACGTCGGCGGTGAATGGGGTTTTCGCGAGCGGATTTTTTTACGCGCGGGCTATAGCAGCCTGCTGGAGGATGACACGGAACGCGGCCTGACCCTCGGCGGCGGGCTCAAGCTCAAGGTACCCAAGTCGTCCATGCAGCTCGTCTTGGATTACAGCTATGAAGATTTCGGTGTTTTTCAAAATTCTCAAAAGCTGGCCTTGGCCATTGGATTCTAACAGCTGAACGAGCAGGCCCGCTGCCAAAACCGGGTCCGGATTATAACCGAGAGCAAAGATCAGGTGCAGGAAATGAACATGTATCGCCATACTTTTTTAATTGGTCTGCTTCTGGTGACAGGGTGTTTGACGGTCTGTCAAAAGAAGGCGCAGGGCCCTGCGCGATCGGTCGCCACGATTGACACGTTTAGCATCACCTGGCAGGATCTCGCCGAGCAGTATGCGCGTGTACGGGGCGCAGGCACCTTTGAAGGGGCGGATCCAAAGGACCGCCGCCGTGTGCTGGAGGATATGATCAACGAGCAGATCACTCTGATGGAAGCGTATCGTTTGGGTCTGGACCGGAATGAGCAGGTGAGTGCCGTGGCGCGTGAAAAGGAGCGTGAGCTTTGCGCCAAGGCGCTGCGCAGCCAGGAGGTCGAGGAGCCGTTTCTTTCCGAAGAGGTGCTGCAACGCTTTTATCAATGGTCAGACCGGGAGCTGGAGATCGCCTACATGAAATTTTTTGCCGGTGAAACCCCAGCGGGCCGTGAACGCGCTCAGCAAAAAGCGGACACCATTTATCAACAAGTGCTCTCGGGCGGATCGTTCAAAGCCCTGGCCAGCCGTTTTTCCGAGCATGCCGCGGCTAAAGCAGACAGCGGCAAGATCGGCCGAATCGACTGCTTTTATCGCCCGACTGTTTTCTTTGAACAGGCCTATCCGCTGCAGGAGGGCGCTGCCTCCAAACCCTTTTTCCACGACCGTTCGATTTGGATGGTGCAGCTGCTGAAAATAGTTCCGCACACGCGGCCCCCTTTCAGCCAGATGCGGTCGGAGATCTTGGAGAAGGTACAGGAGCTGTACCAGGAGCCCATACGAACCCGCACGATGGAGTTTAATCGGGCTGTGCTTGCCGAGTACCATTTTACCCTGCAACCCCAGGCGATCGAATTTTTCTGTCGCCGCTGCGCCGGCATGAAAACCCGCGCAGACTCGGCCGGACTTTTCTCGGCGCAGGAGAAACGGCAAGCACTGGCCGTTTCAGATATTGAAACCACGGATATCGGCTCGTTTTTTACTAAAGTGGCTGCCCACTATTGGAGTTCGCTCGATGAGCCACGGGTTGTGGAGATGCTGCTGCGCGATTGGAACACCAGCCGGCTAGTCAAGCATAAAGCGATGCAACTGGGCTGGAACGAAAAAACAGCGGTCAAACAGGAGTATCAGAATTGGCTGGTGTACTATCTAAAAAAAATGGTGCTGCAGCGGCAGGTGGTCGATGCGATGGATAACTCTGAACCGGTGTTGCGACAGCTGTATGAACAGACGCGCACCTCGCGCAAGCTGAAACGGATGGCCACGGTCCGTGAGATTTTTCGCAAGACCCGGCCGGAGGTGGAGCGGGTTTATCAGCTGGCTGTAAAAGGCGCGGACTTTGCCGCACTGCAGCAAAAATATTGTCAGAATGAAGAGAACAAGAACCACGGCATCGTCGGTCCTTTTCCCCAGGGCATGAACGGAAAACTGGGCGAGCTGGCTTTTTCCGGTATGGCGATCGGCGCGATCAGCACGCCGTTCAAGTACCGCGGCGGCTATTCCATCATTCAACTGTTGTCCATCGATCCCGAACGGGTCAAGTCCTTTGACGAGTCCCGGAAGGAGATCAAAGCCGAGTACATCCAGGCACATTACCAGGAAAAGATTTCAGCGTGGCAAGCAGAAGCCAGAAAGAACTATATAATTCGCGTTCATATCTAGTTGATTCTATCAGGTCCCAAAGATCCAGCAAGTTTTAGCGAAGGAGGTGATCAAACCAACCCGTGAGCGAAGAGGCCGGACCCGTAAAGGAGGTGATGTCGGTCAGGAGCGGTTGTTTCTGCAGCTGTACTTTAAATCGACGTTGTGTTTTAGCAAGTCTGAACCTCTAACCGTATGGAGGTAAGTAAGATGCGCTGGCAAACTCTTATGATTATCGTGGTGACGTTGGTATGTGTACTGGCCCTGTCTGTTTCCGCCGGTCCGACACAGACTGACAAAGACAACCTGCAGTGGCAGAAGGCGTGGACGAGCCCGGACAGCGGAGAGGTGGAGGAGGACATACCGGTGCCACGGCGAGGACACTGCGCGGGGGCGTGGTATGATTTTGACGGAGACGGCAATTTAGAGTTCATGTTTGACGACAACGACATGTCGCGGACGTACGTGTACGAGAACGCCGGGGACAATGTGTACGAGTACCGTTGGTTCAGCGATTACGTCGATGCGACGGGCAAGAACATTTATGATGCGAGCGGAGACCGCGGGGTAGTGGGGACGGATTTGGATGGGGATGGAGCGGACGAGTTGTTATTGATCCGGAGCACGCCGGCGAAGGGCAAAGAGAATCACATCCCGCCGATCCGGATTTACAAGCACGCCGCGGGATCGGCGGAGTTTTTGCCGATGCCGATGGAGTGGACGGTGGATTGGGATGAGGCGCCGGTGGCGAACACGGACAGCGTGTTGCACATGGAATACACGAATGGCGCCGGGGACTGGGACAAGGATGGGAAAGGGGAATTTGGGATCAACTACAAAGCGGACCCCAAGTATTATTTTGCGATGATCGAGGTGACGCCGCCGTTGGTGCCCGGCCAGGTGCAGTTCAAGATCGAGCACATGATCGAGAAGAAGACGGTTGCGCACAATGTAGGATTGATTCGCGGTGTGGATTTGGACAATGACGGATACCAAGAGTTGTTTTTGCCGCAGCGCAATGATGTGGAACAGGTGATGTACTATTTGGACTGCAACGGGCCGAACAACTGGACGGAGTATTTCTGGGGTATTGATCAGGCGCGGGTGATACCGGACAGTGTTCGGTTGGCGGCTGAGGCGTACACCTGGATTGATCTGGATAAAGACGGCATTAAGGAGCTGGTGGCGGTGATGCAAGGGGTCGCCAAGACGGTGGACTGGGCGAAGAGCCAGAATTCGCTGTGGGTGGCCAAGATCGATCCGATGAATCCGGCGAACCTGTTTGCGCAGGACCGGTGGTACCGGTTAAAGACGCTGGAGGAGATGGTGGGATTGGCGCCGACCAAGTACACGACCGGGGCGAGCGAGCTGGTGAGTGGCGATGTGGATGCGGATGGGCACCCGGATGTGTATTTTGGCATGGGCGAGACGGCGTTGCCGAGCCGGATCATGGACTGCGAGTTTGTCGGCAGCGATTACAAGAATGCGGAGCATTGGAAGTACTACACGGTGATCGAGGCGCCGAAGGACGCGGGCCTGGCGGATTTGGTGATGCCGATCCGCGGGACCAAGTTCGTGCTGGGCGATGGCGATCAGGACGGTAAAGCGGATATTTTCCACAACAACTACCGCGGCAATTCCAAATCCGCCCGCCCCGGCGCCTATGTGTGGGAATTCAAGCAGACCACCGGTCTGGTTGACAACGATAACCTGCAGTGGCAGAAGGCGTGGACGAGCCCGGACAGTGGAGAGGTGGAGGAGGACATACCGGCGCCGCGGCGAGGACACTGCGCGGGGGCGTGGTATGATTTTGACGGAGACGGCAATTTAGAGTTCATGTTTGACGACAACGACATGTCGCGGACGTACGTGTACGAGAACGCCGGGGACAATGTGTACGAGTACCGTTGGTTCAGCGATTACGTCGATGCGACGGGCAAGAACATTTATGATGCGAGCGGAGACCGCGGGGTAGTGGGGACGGATTTGGATGGGGATGGAGCGGACGAGTTGTTATTGATCCGGAGCACGCCGGCGAAGGGCAAAGAGAATCACATCCCGCCGATCCGGATTTACAAGCACGCCGCGGGATCGGCGGAGTTTTTGCCGATGCCGATGGAGTGGACGGTGGATTGGGATGAGGCGCCGGTGGCGAACACGGACAGCGTGTTGCACATGGAATACACGAATGGCGCCGGGGACTGGGACAAGGATGGGAAAGGGGAATTTGGGATCAACTACAAAGCGGACCCCAAGTATTATTTTGCGATGATCGAGGTGACGCCGCCGTTGGTGCCCGGCCAGGTGCAGTTCAAGATCGAGCACATGATCGAGAAGAAGACGGTTGCGCACAATGTAGGATTGATTCGCGGTGTGGATTTGGACAATGACGGATACCAAGAGTTGTTTTTGCCGCAGCGCAATGATGTGGAACAGGTGATGTACTATTTGGACTGCAACGGGCCGAACAACTGGACGGAGTATTTCTGGGGTATTGATCAGGCGCGGGTGATACCGGACAGTGTTCGGTTGGCGGCTGAGGCGTACACCTGGATTGATCTGGATAAAGACGGCATTAAGGAGCTGGTGGCGGTGATGCAAGGGGTCGCCAAGACGGTGGACTGGGCGAAGAGCCAGAATTCGCTGTGGGTGGCCAAGATCGATCCGATGAATCCGGCGAACCTGTTTGCGCAGGACCGGTGGTACCGGTTAAAGACGCTGGAGGAGATGGTGGGATTGGCGCCGACCAAGTACACGACCGGGGCGAGCGAGCTGGTGAGTGGCGATGTGGATGCGGATGGGCACCCGGATGTGTATTTTGGCATGGGCGAGACGGCGTTGCCGAGCCGGATCATGGACTGCGAGTTTGTCGGCAGCGATTACAAGAATGCGGAGCATTGGAAGTACTACACGGTGATCGAGGCGCCGAAGGACGCGGGCCTGGCGGATTTGGTGATGCCGATCCGCGGGACCAAGTTCGTGCTGGGCGATGGCGATCAGGACGGTAAAGCGGATATTTTCCACAACAACTACCGCGGCAATTCCAAATCCGCCCGCCCCGGCGCCTATGTGTGGGAATTCAAGCAGGCCACGCTGCCCACCCAGGTAGAGTCGCAGCCGATCAGCAACGGCGGGATGATGCCGTTCTCTATCGAGTTGATGCAGAATTATCCTAACCCGTTTAATCCAACGACCACCATCAACTTTACCATGACCAAACCCGGTCAGATCGAATTGAATATCTATGACATAACGGGACGGCTGGTAAAGAAACTGGTTGACGAAAACCGACCGGCAGGCAAGCATCAGGTTATTTGGAATGGCCGGGATATGAGCGATAATATGGTGGCAAGCGGTGTCTATTTCTATTCCATCAGCGATCAGACGACGCGGCTGGTGCGCAAAATGATGCTGATCAAGTAAATCTGAACAACCTTTTAAAGCTAGGGCGAGGGGGCGCGTACGGTCCTCTCGCCCTGTTGCTTATGTTGGAGACGCGGGATGAAATCTGTAAGCTGCCAAGCAAGAGCCGTCACCGGGCCAAGGCTCAGTGAATTCCACACGCTGTTTGAGCGAAGCACTGACGCTTTTTTGGGCGATCGCCTGGCCAGACCTTTTCAGGACTGGGTCACGTTTTAAGTATCCTATATCGGGCCTATCATTTTTTCGGAGGGCATTCATGACATCTCGTATAAACCGGAACTGGTTAATCCTGCTCGTCCTGTTCGCTATGTGGGTTCGGGCGTTTTCCGGCACCACGGGGAAAATTGCCGGCCGAGTGACCGATCAAGCCACAGGAGAGGGATTGCCGGGCGCTAATGTCGTTTTGGTCGGAACGAGCACCGGCGCTGTTGCGGATGTGGATGGGTATTTCACCATCATCAATGTCCCTCCTGGAAAATATGCCATGATGATATCTTTGATGGGCTACGGCAAGTTGACCATTACGGATGTCAAGGTGAACACCGATCGCACCAGCACGCAAAATGCCAAATTGACCTCCGAGGTCATTGAAGGCAAGAGCGTAACCATTGTGGCTGAGCGTCCGATCATGGAACGGGATCTGACCAGCACCGCCTCCTATACGGATGCCGAGACCATACAGGATTTGCCGGTCACCAACGTCACGGAAGTGATCAAGTTGCAGGCCGGGGTGGTCACGGGCGCCGGCGGTGAAATGCACTTTCGCGGCGGTCGTGAACGCGAAGTCGCCTACATGATCGACGGCGTGCCGGTAAGCAGCGCCTATGCGCAATCAGGCGGCATGAATGTCTCGGTGGAAAATTCCATGATCAAAGAGCTGCAGGTCATCAGTGGCACGTTTAACGCCGAATACGGTTCTGCGCAGTCCGGCATCGTCAACATTGTTACCAAGGATCCTGAGGACAAATTCCACGGCACCGTGCAAGTATACTCCGGCGATTATGCCAGCGGCAACACCGAAGTGTTTCTTGGTGTAAACCGGTTCAGCCCCATGGCCGAGGGCGACCTGCAAGCCACTTTGAACGGACCGATTTTTAAGAACAAGCTTCGCTTTTTGGCCACGGCCCGCTACAATAACAATGAAAGTTTGTATTGGTACGAACGCCGGTTTCGACCGGCGGACGGCTGGATTATCAACGCCTATAAACGGTGGTACAATGAACACAACGCATCCGAAATCGCCCAAACCGGCGAAATCCACATTCCGGATTCTTTGCGCAGCGGCGACGGCCGTATGGGGCCGTTGACTAAAAGCTATGGACTCACCGGCAGCGGCAAGTTGATCTATACGCCTTCTGCAAACTTTTCTATCAGCTACTCACTTTTCGCCTCTGCTTCAAAAAGCAGCGGCGGTTCACTTGGTCGGCGTTATGCACCGGATGAAACAGCCACGTATTGGGGACGATCGGATAACCATATCATCAATCTGCGACACATGCTGCATCCGAATTTATTTTATAATGTAAATTTTTCCTATCAGCATAATCACAGCTGGGGGTATTATCAGAAAGATAACAAGGTCGCCAATTACCCGGGCGACACGGGCATACAACCCATCACCACGACTTCCAACGGTTTTTCGCTCGGCGCCACCGACGGCGGCACCTACAGCAAGGATGGTAAAAATTACACCAAGATTTATACGGCCAACGGCAATCTCAATTGGCAGGTGGATCGCCATAATTTCCTCAAGATGGGTTTTGAAATCAAACAGCATGAATATAACACCTATTCCTATTCGTTGGTTGAAACCGAGGAGTGGCAGAAATATAAATACACCACCGCTATACGCGGTGCAGACCTGAATTGGAACGACTATCTGGCGCGAATGATCGACTATTGGAAAAACTGGGATCAGGCTTACGCTACGACCAAATGGCGATTCCCCCGAACCGACGAGGTCACCCGCTATCGCGATTATACCATTCGTCCTCTGGAAGCCGCTGTGTATGTGCAGGACAAAGTGGAGATGGGCGAAATCGTTCTAAACGCCGGCCTGCGGCTGGATATGTTCAAACCCAACGAGAAATTCATCATCAATGACCGTATTGAATCCTATTTGTTGGGCAGCGAGGATAATTTAAAAGAGGCCGACCTGCAATATCAGCTTTCACCGCGGCTCGGTTTTTCGTTTCCGATTTCGGACAAGGGCGCCTTTCATGTCGCCTACGGCCATTTTTTTCAAATGCCCAGCTTTTCGACCATGTACAGCGAGCCGCTGCGCGTGCTGACCTCGTTGCAATTGCAGGATCAACTGCTCGGTAATTGCACGTTGAAACCCGAACGCACCATCGCCTATGAAGTCGGACTGCAGCAGGGCCTAACGTATGATGTCGCGGCTGATCTCACGCTTTTCTATAAAGACTTCCGCAACCAATTGGGCATCGAATACCTCACCACGGTCGACGCCATCGGCTATTCCAGATACGTGAATCGTGATTATGGCAACGTCAAGGGGTTTACTCTGGCCCTGGAGAAAAAACGTACCGGTATTTTTTCCGGCGGCATCGATTATACGTTTCAATACTCGGAGGGCAGCGCTTCGGATCCCACTTTTATTCGCCTGGTACAGGTATCTTCCAGGTTGGGCGGCGATCCGGTGCAATTTGTCGAACGGCAGATCGTCCCGTTGGATTGGGATCAGCGTCATACGGTCAACCTGACCGGGATTTTTTCGGTGCCGGGTAATTGGAGCGCCAGCGTCATCGCCACGCTGGGCAGTGGGCTGCCCTATACCCCCACATCGGTTGGAGAGGCGCTCTTCCCGGATATCGAATTCAACAACGCGGCACGCAAGCCCATGTTTTGGAATGTAGATCTCAAAGCGAAAAAGCAATTCAAGGTTGGCGGTTACACCCTCGGCCTTTTCTGCAATGTTGATAATCTTTTCGACCATCTCAATCAACGATACGTGTACGCCACCAGCGGTTTAGCCAATGTCAATGCCATGCTGCCGGAACTGCGGGAAATCCGCAACGTCAAGTTGGCGCAGGAAGGCATTTTCACGCCGCATGAAATCGACAATAAACCTCAGTACTACTCTTCGCCGCGACATGTTCAAATGGGTCTGGAAGTGCTGTTCTAGCAAGATGAACTTTTCAGGAGAAAAATAATGATGCAAAGACTATCTCTTGTTCTCTTGCTGTGCACCAGCCTGACCGTATGGGCGGAACAAGATAAGGAAAAGTCCCTTTTGAGCGGTTCGCCACCGACGAGTTATTTGAACAGCCGGGGCTATTCCCCTGCTTTTATGCAAAAAGCGTTGGCCATGCAAGGGTGGGCCAAGTATATCCGTTACGGAAAACACGACGGCAACCTGGTGGTGACCGGGATGGTCAATCAGGGCCAAATGGCGGCCGGATATACCTCCGGCGGCGGCATCACCGGCATGAAATGGCCCAAGGGAGCTAATGAGCGCAGCTATGGCTATGTTTTCGTCTACTATGTGGCCGGCGAAGTTCAGAATATCCGCGGCAATACCATTCATATCGTGTCCGATCGTTTCAATCGCAATTCGGCAGAAACCTCTCAGGATGCAACCCACACCTATTTTTTCGAGCCTTTACCGCGCTATTATAATAATCATCATCCCAATTCCATGGATTGGGACATGGGCGGTATAACCGAAGATGTGGGTGAAGACGGTGTCCCCAATACCCTTGACTCCGGCGAAGGCGATGGCATACTGCAGTCCATCGAAGATTTCAACGCGAACGGCGTGCTCGATGTCAGCATGCTCAACGAGGTGGAATGGTTTGCCATGAGTCATCGCAAGGAAACCTGGCCCGCTGATTGGCCGCCGCAAACCTATGCGGGAGACTGGCGTGTGCCGGGCGTCAACGATTTTGATCCGGGTCCCTGCGCCGGCAAGTGGAACGGCGAATACGGCTATTATATCCGGGCGGACCAGGAATCCTATTATGTCATGGATGACCATGAAAACGACGAGTTTGAATACTATCCTGAAAATGTACCGGGCACGGATCAGCCGGATACCCGTCCTTGGCCGGATGGCCGTCGTGGCTTGGGCGTGACCGTCAAAGTGCGCAATTATCAGTGGAATGCTCGATTGGCGGAGGATATTTTATTATCGCTCTACGATGTGACCAATTTTGGCAAACGGATTGATAAATCGGTCATCGGCATGTATTGCGACATTGACATCGGCGGCCACGGCGCTGATCTGGCTGATTTTGACGAGATCGACGACATTACCTATGTCTGGGACAGCCGCGAAACCTGGCGCGTCGAAGGCAAGGCGCCGACAGGCTACTTTGGCTATGCGTTCTTGGAAAGCCCGGGATTGCCGAACGACGGCAAGGATAACGACGGCGACGGCATCGTCGATGAAAGTCAATACGATAAAATCGACAACGATCATGACTGGGCTCCCTGGCAAGATGTCAACACTAACGGCGGATGGGACACGGAGGACGTGAACTATAACAGTGTTCTGGATGAGGGGGAGGATCTGGATGGCGACGGCATTTTAGACTACGAACCGGTTAATAGCGATGTGGGTTCAGACGGCATTGGCCCGGATCAGGATGATTGGCCCGGTCCGGATGCCAATGGCACCGAGTGCAACGGCCAACCGGACTGGGGGGAACCCCTCTTTGACTATACCGATAACGATGAGTCCGATCAGGTCGGCCTGACCTCGTTTTATCTGAAATCGGTCGATAACCGCATGTCCAACGACGAGGATTTTTGGAGCATCGAATTGACGCCCGGCACCTTTGCCATTCAACCGGGTTATGAAGGCGATGCCGCCTTCACCTATGGCTGCGGGTATGTGCCGCTGGAGCCCGGCAAAGAGGGCACGCAACGATACGCCATCGCCTGCCTGTTCGGAAATGATCTCGATGATATTATGCGCAACAAAAGAACCATGCAGAAAATCTATGACGCGGACTATAATTTCACCAAACCGCCGCGCAAACCTGATGTGGCGGTGAATGCCGGAGACGGTCGGGTGGTTTTGACATGGGATAATCGCGCGGAGACATCCAAGGATCCTATTTACGGCGTCGATTTCGAAGGGTACAAGATTTACAAAAGCACAGACCCCAACTTTGCCGACATCAAAACCATCAGCGATGCCTACAACAATCCCCTGCTGTATGCGCCGGTCGCACAGTTTGATCTGGCAGACGGTTTAATAGGTCCTCATCCGATCACCTTGGGACGGGAGGGAGGAGCGGAAAGCGATCTGGGGGTGGCGATGAATATGGGCTCTGACAGCGGCCTGAAACATTTTTGGGTCGATTCTACCGTCACCAACGGCCGCACCTATTATTACGCTGTGGTTTCCTATGATCGGGGCTATGACCAGGATTTTTTCTCACGCGGTTTAAATGAAAAAGCGAATTTACTTTCCATCTCCCCGACAGAATGTTCCTTTACGATCCAGACCGACGAAATCGGCCGGACCATTTCTTTTGATCAAAACTGCGTCAAGGCCATACCCCAGGAAAGTTCTGCCGGGTACATGGATCCCAAACCCGAGGCCGGCATCGAGCACGTTTCCGGCGCCGCCACCGGTCAAGTGGGGCTGCAAGTGGTGATTCCCACCGCCGTTCAAAATGGTCACCGGTATCAGCTGTCCTTTAGCGACGACAGTTCCATGGCTGTCATGAACGGCGTTGGGGAATCCCTCTACACCGGCGTAACCAGGGGTCTGTCCTTTGTCAATTTGACCAGTGGTGCAACGTATCTAACACCTGATATGGATTTTTCTACCGTTGCTCTGAGCGATCAGATTTTTGACGGTTTTGTCTTGAACATCGAGAACGCGGAGGAGGTCGTCATGCAGGGCGCTGTTTGGAAAAACAGCACGACCAACCTGCAGGCCACCATGAACAGCATCGGCGGCAAAGCCGTGGCCCGCGATTACGAAGTGCGCATTCTGGATATCGGCGCTGATACGTCTCTGAGCACCAATGCGATCACCAATTTTCAGGTGTGGGATGTTACCGATCCGAATCACCCTTTCAAAACCCGCTGCCGCTTGACCACCAATCGCACCGAGCCGGAATCGTTGAAAGCGAAACTGAGTGCGGGCGATGATTTCTGGATTCACATTAAAAGATCCGTTTCCAGTTCCGGCCAAGTCACTTTTACGCAACGGGCCTGGCACGTCTTTGTCGTCATGCCCGCTGATGCGGCGGACGGCGCTGTGCAAATCGTTCCGCAAAAGGGATCCGTATTGCGTCTCACGACCACAAAACCCTTTGACCGAAACGATGTGTATGAATTCAGCATGACCGGCAATGCCGTCACCGCGCCATCGGTTAAAAACGAATTGGATGACATCTGTGTGGTGCCCAATCCTTATATCGCCGCCAGCACGCTGGAGCGGAAAATCATCAATACAGAATTCGGCAGAGGAGACCGTCGCATTGATTTTGTCAATCTGCCGGCCAACTGCACGATCAACATTTTCACCGTGGCCGGTCGTCTGGTGCGTACGATCCATCATTCCACCGATATTGATAAGGGACGCGAGATCTGGGATTTGCGCACTAAAGACGGACTCGAGATAGCATCCGGATACTATTTTT
>CAZKQR010000016.1:0-23903 GCA_964554965.1 uncultured Cytophagia bacterium
ACTCTTCCCTCATACCCTGTTGTCCAAACATCCTGTTGATCGGCCCCAAGCGACGGCAAATTTCCCTTCCCCCGTTGCACGAAGGGGCTGATCCCCGCACGGACGAGAGAATCTATTGGTCCCTCCTGGCTGCCGGGCTTTTAAAGGAATGAGGGATCATTCGATAGGGCGTAAAACTGAGCTATTCGAAATCGGCGAAAGGCCTTCCGGACTGATCGATTGGGAGCTGAAATGTACCGCCGGCAGCCTTCAGCATCATTGAACCAGTCTGCTCAGATCGGCTTCATAGACGCGGCCCTCGGAATCCGATGCCAGGATGATCCAGGGCGCCTTGGCGGGAAAAGCGTGCCGCGGGCCGGTCACATTCTGCACTGACCGGCTGCAGGTGGTGTCAGGTGAGATGACCACATGGGGTTCTTTGAGGATCGATGCCCGAGTCGTATCGATGAGCGAGCAGACGATCACCGGATGACGCAGCAACGGCGGGGCCAGTTCACGCCCTCCGTAGGCGGAAAAAACGACGCCGGGTTCCTGGGTTGCCATCACGATGGGACGGCTCTGCCACTGCCGCTCTCCCTTGATCACATAGGGGATGTTGGTCCACCGGCCTGTCCGTGACCGCACGCGAAGAACGAACTGGGCTTTGCCGACTTGGTCGACGCTGTTTTTACTGGCCAGCCACAGGACGCCGTCCGAAGCAAGGACGGTGTTCAGATGGTCGTCCGCTGTTTTATTTCCCTGGTCGATGACCTGCTCCGCCTCCCATCGATCCGCCGGAGCCTGGTCACGATGTCTGCGCATGAGCACGGCGTCCCTCACCTGATCTGACCAGATCACTCCGATCTCGCCGTCCGGCAGCGGAGTCACCACGCAGAGGTCGTCAGAGTGAACGCCCTGGGCCAGAGGCCATAGCGTCCAGGATGATCCGTGCGGCGCCGAGCTCCACACGTAAACCGTCGTGCCGGCCACAGCAGCCACCCACCATCGCCCTCTGCCATCCCTGACGATGGTGGCGGTCTCGATAGCCTCTTCTGGACCAGGAGGATACAGCTCGACGACAGGGCTCGCCTGCCACTGTATTCCTTGAGAGCCCTTTTTCATGACAAGCTGAAAAATCGATATCGACCGGTTGACTTTGCGCAGGTCTTTGACCGCCGCAGCCATCACCTGCTTTTTCTCTGGCCACACATCCGCTCGTCCCGAAAGGCCGGCGAGCTTTTCAGCCACGTAGGCATGCTCCTTCCATCCGTCATTCGTTCTTTGCCAAAGGCAAGGTCCCGTGGAAGTGGGAAGCAACGCCCACCATGACTCTCCGGCATACCAGAGCTTGGATTGCGGTTTGTCCGCCGTGGGATTTTGATACTGCACGCGAAAAACAGGCTGGGTGACAGCGGGATACCGGTTGGTGCACAGAGGCTCGTCCTTGGTTGAACCCTTTGCCGGCTGCTGACCGCAATTCGTTCCAGTGCAAGCCAGAAGTAAAACGGCGACCGTCGTAAAAATCCTCATCCGCTAAAAACCTTTCCTTCGATCATCAGCGGCAACGCAAAAAATTTCCAATCATCGATTTCATCCACGCGATTGGCCGGCCAAGGTTAAGAGTCCGGGCCTGACCCTGAGCCGGCTATTTCATCAGCATGGCCTTGCAAATCCGCTGCTGGCCCTGGGTCCGCAAAACGATCAAGTAGATTCCGCTGGGACAATCCCGTGCATCCCAGGCCACCTGGTGCCGGCCTGCGGCAAGCCTCGCATTCAGCAGCTCGGCGGTTTTTTCTCCCCGCAGTGTATAAACAGCTACAGACACCTGATCGGTGTGCGGCAGAGAGAACGCGATGGTAGTGCTGGGATTGAAGGGATTGGGGTAATTAGCCAACCGGTACTGTTCAGGGAGGCTGAGCGTGCGGTCTGAATCAACGGAGGTCTGATCCGGCTCCTTTATCGTATGGTACTGGTCAATCGCCACATCGGTGATCACCTGCCGGTAACCAAGCGGCCAACGAATCACCACCGAGTCGATGGCTGCGGTCAGTCCCATTCCGAAATGCACCCAGGGATTTCCCTGACGAAGAAACCCATCTCCACAGGTCGTATACTGTGTCTGTTTCCCATTACTGGTATGGAGCGTGACCAGACTGCCGACGGCATCCCGGTTCGATACCGTACCTTCGAGAATAAACCCAACCCAATGGGCGCCGTTGTTGGCCAGATTACGATAGAGGAGATGGTTTACCGCGTCCGACGGGATATAGATATCCAGAAAACCGTCACGATCATAATCAAAAAGTGCCGCACCTTTCCGGCTTTCCGCGATGACAATGCCGACAAATTCCGCCACATCCACAAAGGCCCGCTGCCCTGAACCATCGAGATCATTCATCAGCAATAGATCGTTGCCCGTGATACCTCGGTTGAGATAAATATCGATGTCGCCGTCGTTATCCACATCTCCGGCAGCCATGCTGTGGAAATAGTCGATAGCGATCACCGACAGTCCGACCGCGCTTGTAACCTCGACAAAGCGGTTGTCCTGATTTTCGTAAAGTTGATTGGAGGTGGTGGAACTGGCCGAGTTGGCTGACTTGAAAAAATCAAAATCCCCGTCATTGTCATAATCGATGAACGCTCTGTCGCTAATCTCGATGACGCCGCTCAGACCGAGTTCCGCGGTGACATCGGTGAAAACTCCGTGGTCGTTGCGCATCACCACAGGACGGGCGATCAGATCCGGATCGCCGTCCAAATCGTAATCGAACCAGCTGAACCGGTAGTCCTGCGTCAGCCTGGAAGAATCGAGCCGGGCTTGAGCGGAAACGTTGGTAAACGTGCCGCCATCGTTGCGAAATAAATACATTTTTTTATTGTTGTCCTGCGTAACGGCGCAATCCAGATCGCCGTCCAGATCGTAATCCGCCCAGCCTCCGATGTGATAAATCCATTTGGTGATCAGGCCGGGCGGCTTTTGTCCCACAAAACCGGAGGCGGCGGACACTTCGGTAAACACATTGTCGTCATTGCGGAAGAGATGCAGCGCTTTCTCCGTGGCGATGGACAGGTCTCGATCGCCGTCGTTGTCATAGTCCACCCAGAGCGCGGAGGTGGTATTGAGCTCCACGTTTTCCAGCGCCTCCAAGGGCGTCTGGCCGCTGATCTCTGTAAAAACCCCTCCATGGTTCACATAGATGCGACTGAACCCAGGCGACTTCCAACGCAGGCAGAAAATATCCGGATATCCGTTGCGGTCAATGTCTGAAATGGCCATCCCCCATTTCTCAAACGGAGCAACCGTCAATCCAACGCTCTGATTATCTATCAGTTTAAAAGTGGGCATATCCTGAGCATGCGCCGGCAAGGTGCACAGAATACAAATCACCAGGATGGAAAATAGTCCTCGCACCTTTTGCATATCTGTCTCCTCCTTTTTGCTACCTCACCGCAGAAGAGTTGAACCGTCCATAAGAGAGTATAAAAAAATAAAAGAAAACATACAAGAAAAAATGAATGTTATTCGCCGGCCGGATTTGCAGCCCTACAGCATGCTAAAAAATGGCCCGGACCACAGATAGAGCAGGCCAACCGCTCATCCCGGCCGAAAGAGCCGGCTCGGAATCGAGGGAATGCCGGTTCAGGGAAGCGGATCCACCCAATACTCGATCCAATATAATCCTTCTTGATTCAAGGCGGGTTTGAAAGGCGCCAGCTCCGTTGCCGTCCTTCCCGCCGGCAAGGTAACATCCCGGTAAATCCGCTCTTGGATCTCTCGACCGTTGAACCGGTCGCGGATTACTACGGTAACGCACACCCTCTTTTCTTCCCCCAGGTTCAGGATCATGGGAGTGATCCTGTCATTCGGGCCATAGACCACGTCCACATCGTTGCTGCCGGCCAGAACCGGATTGAACACCGTCTTGTGAATATGAAAAGCCAGTTTGGCATGCCCGAGGAAATCGATCAGCGGTTTTTTGTAGGTGACGGCGTTGGCGCCTTCGTGGAGACAGCACCAGGAAAAGCCGTCATAGCCCAGCCTTCTCATTTTCTTGATCGCCTCATAGGCGGAAAAAGCCTGCCAGGCCTGGCTCTCCCTCCACTCCTCCATCGAGAGTTTACGGCCGATGCTTCCCTCGTCATACCCCCATTCATAGGATGGCAGATGATACCAGGGTTTTCCTTTGCATAGATTCCAGTTGGGCTGACCGATGGACTCCTGGTGCTCAAAATTAAAATAGGCCCTCTCTTTGCTGTCGAGGAAATTCTGCCGATACGCGCCGGGCCACAGGCGCAGTTGACTCCATTCCGCACCATAGCCGGTGGCGGCATCCTGATTGCCCCGGGTGACCATGGGAGCGGTCCAGGCTTTGGCCGGGACCAGGGTATCGCCGGTAAAGGTCTTTAACGTGCCATAGCCGGTCAGGGCATCCTGGTTGTTTGCATCGGCGAAGGCGGTCTTGGCCGCGGCGAGCCGGCTGCCGCTCTGATCGATCGTCCCCTCATCGTTTCCGTAATGAAGGTGACCGATGTGGGAGGTGAAGGATATCAGCCGGCTGGGATCGTAAGGATGCACGGCCTCATAGGACGCCTCACAAAACAGGTCGCTCTCGCAGGTCTCATGTTTTTTAAAAGTGTTGGGATGGTTCGAAACCTCCCACATGACAATGCTCGGGTGGTTCCGGACCTGCTGCATGTATTTGTGATAGCCGGCAAAATCGATCTGCCCCCAATCCCCTTCCCGCCGCCACGCCGGAGTGCACCATATCAGCATGATGCCCATCTGATCGGCCAGTTCGCAGTAGCGCTCGTCGTTCACCCCAACGGCGTAATCCTTCCATCCATGCACATGCATGCGGAGCATGTTGCCGTGCATTTTTTGAATCATCAGCATCTCTTCAGCGACCCAGTGATCCGGAGGACAGCGCAGCCAGGTCGCCATGTTTTCAATCGGGCCACGAAAGCCGAAAATCTGCGCACCGTTCAGCATCGCGGGTTTGCCGTTGAGACGGAACGTGCCCCCTTCCTGTGAAACAGTGCGTATGCCGGTAGTCAGCACATAGTCATCGATGACCGCGCCGTGCCTGTCTTCAACCTCCACCTGTACCTGATACAGGGAGGGCGAAGCAGGCGACCACAGCCTTGGATGGTCCATCGTCCAATCCGTGGAAAATTCCCTGATCCCCGGCCCGATCAAAACCGGCAGCTCCACCGTCGGACTCTTTTCAGCCTGATCCTTGTCCTCCCACTCTTTCATTTTAATTCTGATTTTTCCTTTAAATCCCAGCGTCCCTTTGTGTTCAACACGGATGGCGGCATGAACCACAGCCCGGCCGGCTTGAATGGATTTAGTATAAACAAAAGCATCCTGTACAAAGGTCTCAGCGACCAGATCGAGGAACGCACGGCCGGCAAACCAGCCGTAATTAAGATCCCGGTACGAATGCGAGTAGGTCGTCCCCTGGTCCGGAGTCAGATAGAAAGCATTCACTTTGATGGCCAAAAGATTTTCCGCATAAGGGGTCAGGTAATCCGTGACCTCCAGGCGAATGGGATAACGGTCCTTGACCAGCGCCGCCATTCTCCCGTTGATCCAGATTTCCCCGCCGGGATCCAGCGCTTCGATAGACAAATAAGCTCTTGTCAAACGGTCGATCTTGACGGTTTTTCTGAGAAACAGATCCTCCCCTTCATATCGTTCCGATCCCACAACATGGGGAAGATCGGTCATCGGCCAACCGCCATCGTCATACCACTCTCCCTGCCAGCCGAAGGTGGAGGGTTCCACCTCAAAACGCTCATCAATGAAAGTTTTGGGATAAAAGGGTTGCGTCGCCTCGGCGGTCTGATGATAACCGACGCCGTACAACTCGTCGATTTCAATGTTCCCCCGGGTTTTCAGACGCAAGCCGTCGACGAGCACGGCCGCTTCATGGGCCGCCACATAGTCGGCGATTCGTTCGCCGTTGATCAATACAGTGTAATGCGCCTCGCCGCCGGGGCCGTCCAGATCCGCCTCGATCCTGATGTCCTGCCAGACAGATAGCTTGCAACCGCCCCCCTCTGTTTTTACATCCTTGGAATAGTAGAAAAAGGAGTTTTTATTCATTTCAAGCGTCGCCAGGGTCTTGCGCCCTCCCTGATCGAGCAGTGAGAACTCGGCGGCTGCCGTCTCTTCCAACAGGCGGGCCTTCCATTGAATGGAAAAACGCCAGGTCTGGACAGGCAGGTCCCATTTCCATTCAGCGCCGCCCTGAAACTGCAGTGCCCCCTGCTTGATCAGCATACCCCTGGCGCCTTTATACTTGGCCAGCTTTCTGAGGCTTTCCTCATGTTTCCCTGTTTTCGAGCTCGTCCATTTCCATTGGTCCAGGATTAATCTTTTGCGGATCGAGGGAAGCGGTTGCGGCTTGATGTTCTTTAACAAATCAAGAGATTCCCTGCCGCTGACCACTCGGCTGTCAAGCTCCTGGTCGCCATAAAAGGCGGAAACCTGGTCCGCATAGTATTTAAGAAACTGGAGGCGTTGGTCGATGTTCAGCGTGCTGGTCTCTCCTTTGAAATCGGTTTCACCGTTGGCGCGCGGGTCTTGAGAGTAGTACCGGACTTCATACCCAGCCAACATCGGTTGGCTGGATGCCGACCGCCCGGAGAAATCCATTCCCAGCAGCAGCAAACAGACACACAGGTTTCTGTCAATCACTTTCATGCCCACCTTTTAAGGTAGTGTGTACGTACAGCCATTCACATTTGTTCATCAGCTCCGCCTTCTGCGGAAGCGGCTGGTTCAGCCTACTAAAAGCAAGGGCTTCCCCGGTGGTCCCGCCCGATTTCAGCGTTAAAGGCTTGAGCGGAGATTCCATCTGCAGTTAAAACGAAAAATAGACAATCAGAAAAAAAATAGCAAGAACAAATCATTTGACTTGATATTCTTCTTCCTAACCGTTATTTTTTTGCAAAAGCCCGCACACCCATCCAAAGAGGCAGAACAATGAACAAAATCGTGTTCCTGAACCTGCTGCTGGTGCTGTGCACAACGCCGGCAGCCAGGGAGTATCATGTGTCGGTCAATGGATCTGACGCAAACGAGGGTTCGCCGGCCAGGCCGTGCAAAACCATCCAGGCTGCGGCCGTCCGCGCTCTGCCGGGCGACACCATCACCGTGCACGCCGGCACCTATCGCGAACGGGTGAATCCCGTGCGCGGCGGCGCATCCGACGACCGGCGCATCTTATACCGGGCTGCTCCTGGAGAGACGGTGTACATCAAGGGCTCAGAGATCGTCAGCGAATGGATTAGGGTCAAAGGCGGTGTGTGGAAAAAGATCCTGGCTCATTCATTCTTCGGCGATTATAATCCCTACAAAGATCTAATCTATGGAGACTGGTTCAGCGATCACGGCCGCCCCCATCACACCGGCGAGGTCTTTTTAAACGGCACCTCGTTGTATGAGGTGGAATCGCTGGACAAGGTGATGAATCCCGCGCCGCTGGCGGACGCTCAGGACCAGGAAGGTTCCACCTATGTCTGGTACTGCGAGAGCAACGACGCGCAGACCACTCTCTGGGCCAATTTTCACCGTCATCAGCCGAACAAAGAACTGGTGGAGATCACGACGCGGCCCTGTTGCTTTTATCCGGAAAAGACCGGCATCCATTACCTGACTATTCGTGGATTTCACCTGAGCCAGGCGGCGACCCAGTGGGCGCCGCCGACCGCAGAGCAGCCTGGATTGATCGGCACCCACTGGAGCAAGGGCTGGATCATCGAGCACAACGTCATCAGCGACAGCAAGTGCTCCGGCATCACTCTGGGAAAAGATCGCAGCACAGCGCAGAACGCCTGGCTGGCGGATCCGAGCAAGGACGGCTCGCAGCATTATAACGAGACAATTTTCAAGGCGCTCAGGGCCGGATGGAGCCGGGAGAACATCGGTTCGCACATCGTTCGGCACAACACAATTTACAACTGCGAACAGACCGGCCTCTGCGGCAGTCTCGGTGCGGTGTTCAGTCAGATCTACGGCAACCATATCTACAACATCTGGACAAAGCGCCAGTTCGGCGGCGCGGAGCTGGCCGGCATCAAGATCCACGCCTCCATCGACGTGGTCATCCGCAATAACCGTATTCACAACACCTGCCGCGGGCTGTGGATGGACTGGATGGCTCAGGGCACTCAGATTCTGGCGAATGTGCTCTATGACAATTACAGCGAGGACCTGTTCCTGGAAGTGAACCACGGTCCCTATCTGGTGTGCAACAACATCATGCTGTCGCCGCGCGCCATTTTCAACATGTCGCAGGGAGGCGCGTTTGTGCACAACCTCATCACCGGCCGCATCCTTGTCCGGCCCGAACCGGCCCGATTCACCCCTTATCATTTCCCCCACTCGACCGACGTGGCCGGGCTGATAACAATCCTCAACGGCGATGACCGGTATTTCAATAATCTTTTTTCGCCGGACAGCTCGTGCGACCATAAAGTCATCGCGCCCAACACGCAACCGCCCGCTCATTTCTTGAAATACCGGTTCGGATGGCAGCAGTACGCAACCGCCCAGTGGCCGGTGAGAACCGCGTCCAATCTGTACCTCAATGGCTATCAACCCAACGGCCAGGAGACCAACAGCCTGGAGAACAGAACGCTGAATCCGGCCATTCGATTGGAGGACAAGGGCGAGACCGTGTATCTGCACCTCACCGCTGATCCCTGCTTTCATGAGATAAAGACGCAGCTGGTGACAAGCGGGCTTCTCGGCAAAGCCAAGATGGCGGACGCGGCCTATGAGAATCCCGACGGTTCCGCCCTGACCATCGATCGCGATTATTCGGGGGAGCCGCGTTCTCTCTTATCGCCCAAGGTGGGCCCGTTTGAGAATCTGGTCCAGGGTGAACAGACGATAAGGGTCTGGTAGCATGCCTGAATGACCGGATTGTCAAGGCAATGAAGCAGCAGAATATTCTAATAGATAAGGAGATAGGAACGTTGTTTTTCGGGAGGTCACAAAAAAAGAAGGGGATAGAAACACGCTCTCTTTCCTGCAGGATAGCCAAACCGATAGTGAAAAACGAGCAAAATCAATTTACACTAAACATCGGCCTATGCAACCGATTCAGGTATTCCGGCTGCCGGGTCAACACGGCTTGCAGGAAGGACCAGCTGTAAACCAGATAGCCCTCATAACCGCAAACCTCCCCCTGCCAGTTATAGAATTCAGCGCCTTCAGGCTGTTTGTTAATGATGCCATTTTGAAAGCTGCCGCCATTGGCGAACGCCGGCTTGGATTGTCGTTCCACCATGGCGCGTAATATGGGATCAGCCAGTTCGGATTTTTGAGCATAATAGCAGGCATTCAGCCAGTAGAGGGTTTCTGAAACCAGGCACCCTCCATTAAGGTATCGGCCAAACGTATCGCTGCCGTCTTCCAGCGCCGGAGCGCCGAAGACGGCGCCACAATCGAGGTAATCGGCTTTTCGGACCGGAACCAGGGTGGTTGGCAATCCCAGAGCGAGGCGCGTAAAGCCTGCGGCTTTCACCTTTCGCCAATAGCGCTCCAGGATATCCTGTGCTTCTTTCATCGGCACGAGACCGTAAGAAATCGGCAGACTATTGGCAGCAAGGCCGGCATAATCGTGTACCTGTCCGTCCGCGCTGATCCACCAGGCCAGCAGACCGGTTGCCGGATTATAAAAGGTCCGATAAAAAGCGGATTTAAGCTTCTGTGCCAGGCCGGCATAGACCTCGGCTTGCTGCTCACGCAACAGACGGCGTTCCACATCAGCCAGACAACAAAAGGCGCGGAAAATAAGCGCGTTACAAAGGGCATCTTTATGACCGCTGTTTATCGTGTCCCAAGCGCTGGACATACGCTCCTTGCTTGCTGTGCCGGCATTGCCGCTGTGCAGCAGTTCGATAATGCCGTCGCCATCGATGTCTCTGCCGGCCAGATACTCGGCAATTTTTTCCAACTGTTCGATCCTTGTGCGCACAAAAGCGAGATCGCCGGACGCTTCCATGCACGCCCAGGCGGCAATGATCATGCTGGCCGGCGCATCGAACATATTATCATAGTTCCAGTAACCGACGACCGTACCGTTGGCTCTCATGCGATGGTCCAGCCACCATTCCAGGGAATGACGAACCAGATACTCGGCCGAAATCCCCAAAGCCGGGTGCGGCACCAGCAACATCTGATCGCTGAATAAAAAATACAGGCAGCTTACCGGATCGCTGATGACATTATTGCTGAGAATGCCGGCGGGCGCTGAATACTCCCTGCTCTGGTCTCCCCATTGAGCGCTGGGTTGGTAAATATTCCACCAGCCCCGACGCACTTGCGTCCACAGGCTCTCATCCCGTAAACCCGGCGGCATGGGAATGATAACAGGATGAAAATGCAGGCTTGTCTCCTTTTGCGCGGCCAATCCGACCTCCAGGACCAATTGCAGCCGATGATTTTTCCGATCACCGGTCAAGATGCCGGTCGCTTTACTACCGTCTTGAACGGTGACCAACCATTGACCAAAATCCGGCGCCGACAACACGGCCGGTAACGTGAACCGGCCATCCTCGAGCCATTGAGAGGGTAACACTGTAACCGCGGTCATCTTTGGATTAAACGGCAGATCGATATGAGCGCCGGTGATCGAAGGGTCTTTCCTGGTCTTAATGCGCCAGGTCCATTTCATGTGGTCGCCGGCATTGGCAATGTGACAGGCAACTTGTTCCTCTGGACCCACAGTGTAAAGATAGTCGATGGAGCCATTGGATTTCAACCCCGTGGCCCGAATCGGCAACGCTTCGAGCAAGCGCCCTTGCTTCTGCAGTGAGAGCGTGATGGCAGATCCTGGCTGCAGCAGGTTTAAGCTGGTTTGATCGCCGCCCTCTGTATCCCAGCTTAGAAATGGTATTTCAGGCCGATCAATGGAGGGGATGATGCGAATGATCGGCTTGGATCCAGCTGGGCCGGCCATGACCGGGAACAATAAGCCTGCCAACGCCGACATGACTAATATGGCTGCTCGCATGATAGGAAACTCATTCGGTGCGGAACTTGACAGATGAACCTTTTAGGTCTTGCAGTGTCTTTTAACGACCCATGTTTTTTGCCCTTTGCCGAAAAACTCGACACGCCATCCATAAAAACGATTTTGGCGTTCCACACATTTTTAATATGCGGTATGGCCGTATCCAAGTCAATCTGAACTTCGAAAACATAGGTGTCCTGTATGAACGGCAGAGACGCGGCCATAGTCGCCAGTCAGTGCTTTGCAGGGGTGGGGGAAGACCAAAGGCTCGTTCCGAGCCTGCCGCGTTTTCGCTTTTCAGCAGTGTATCGCTTTACGCTGCTTGCATTTCGGCGATTAATTCAGTCATCAATTCTTTGACTGTGACAATTTTATCCACGCGATAAACGTTTTGACCGCAAAATATCAACCCGTTGTCCAAATCGCCTGAATAGGAATTCAACAAAGCTTTGGCGATGCAATACTTGGCCGTTTCGACCTGGCAGGCGGTCAAGCAACGATACGGGCATCTTATTCTTCTTGTTTCATCCACTTCCAGATTGCGAAGAAACGTGTTGCGAATGGCTCGGCCGGGCATGCCCACCGGACTCTTGATGATGACGACATCTTCTTTTTTCGCATCAAGGTAGGCTTGCTTAAAATTCGGCGAAACGTCGCATTCATATGTACAGACAAACCTTGTCGCCATCTGCACGCCGGCCGCGCCAAGGGAGAGCAGGCGGGCGATGTCGGCGCCGGTGTAAATGCCGCCTCCGGCCACAATGGGGATGCGACGGCCATATTTATCCTCATAGGGTTTTATTACTTCCAGCACTTGCCGTAAAATATTTTCCAGAGAATAGACTTCCGGTTCCTCGAGTTGTTCCAGCGAAAAGCCAAGATGTCCGCCTGCCAGAGGACCTTCAAGAATGAACGCATCCGGCTGACGTTGGTAACGTTTGTCCCATGTTTTCATGATGAGCTCTGCAACACGGCTGGAACTGATGATGGGGACCAGGTTGACGGTGGCGTCCGTCACCAGGAGGGGAAGCTTGGTCGGCAATCCGGCGCCCATCACGATCATCTTGATCCCTTCCTCAACGGATGTCTTGATCAGGTCGTCTGCATTGCTGAGAACCCCCATAATGTTGATGGCCAGATGACCCTGGGTCATGCGTTTCGCTTTCCGAATTTCGGTCTGCAACGCTTCTCGCGAAGTCTTCTCATAGTCTTGACTCAGAATATCTATTTCACCAAGGCCGATACTGGAAATGGTGCCGATGCCGCCTTCGTTTGCCACTGCGGATGCCAGAGAAGATAAAGAAACCCGAACGCCCATCCCGCCCTGTATGATGGGAACATCAGCGCTGATACTGCCGATCTCAAGCTTGGGTATTTGCATATCCTGTACCGTATTTTGATAAGGCGAGGCAGGCATTGCCCCCTCCAAAACCGAATGAATTGTTAAGCGCGGCGTTAACGGTAATTCGCTCCATTCCACCAGTAACGTAATCCAACGGACAATCCGGATCCGGTTCGCGATAGTTGATGGTGGGCGGGAGGCAATCTGTAAATACGCTCATGGCGGTGGCGATCAGTTCGACGGCTCCGGCGGCCGCCAGCAAATGACCGATCATGGATTTGATGGAACTCACCTTGAGTTTTTTTGCATGTTCACCGAACACTTTGATGATGGCGGCGCTTTCCGCTTTATCGTTCAACTCGGTCGAAGTGCCGTGTGCGTTGATGTACCCAATCATTTGAGGCGTTAGGCCGGCATCAGCCAAGGCATTGTGCATCACTCGGAACATGCCGTCACCGGCGGGATCCGGCGCAACCAGGTGATAGGCATCTGCCGTATTGCCATAGCCGACCACCTCCGCATAGATGCGCACGCCACGGTTGATGGCATGTTCAAGATTCTCGAGAAGGACGATACCGGCCCCCTCTCCCATGATAAAACCGTCGCGGTTTTTGTCAAACGGTCGACACGCACAGGTGGGATCCTCATTTTGCGACATGGACCGGGAAGCGCAGAACCCGCCAAAAGCCAGCGGGGCAATGGCCGCTTCCGCACCGCCGGCCAGCATGAGATCCGCATCCCCTCTTTGTATCATGCGAAACGCATCTCCAATGGCGTTGGCGCCTGTCGAACACGCCATCGAAGGAGCGGAGATCGGCCCCTTCAGCCCATATTTGATGGAGACATTGCAGGCCGCCATATTGATCAGCAACTTGGAGACAAATAAGGGATGCATGCTGTTGGGCCCTTTGCTCAACAACTTGCGGTAACCCTCTTCGATGGTTTGAGAACCGCCGATGCCGGAGCCGATGATCACGCCGATCCTATGATGGTCATAGGGAAAAGAGTGCAGTCCGGCGTCGCGCAGAGCCAATTCCGCCGCAGCCAAACCGAATTGTGCGAAACGTTCCGTGCGTCCGACGGCTTTCCGATCCAACCACTCTTCCGCATTGAAATCCTTGACCTCGGCGGCCAACTTGGAAGAAAATAAAGAGGCGTCAAAATGAGAGACCTGATTGATTCCATTGCGACCGGCGAGCAGCGCATTCCAGAAGGGTTCAATCCCGATGCCAACAGGCGATATCACACCAAGCCCAGTAATTACAACGCGCTTTTCTTTCATAGCTGTTCATCCGTAACTTGATTGTTCGGACCTTGTACTCATCGAATGGACGCTTTTAAGGAAAATTCAAAATAGCAAAAAACAATGACACTAAAAACAGAATTTTTTAAACGTACGGTCGTGGCCTGCCATCCTAAAACAGGGCAGTTCGAATGGCTTGCACTTGTGCTTGATTTTCTTTTGTCGATTACCTACTTTAACCAGAGTGTTGATGGCAGCGTAGGGCCGAAATTTTTAAACGGATGCAAAAGTGCGGGCAAAAATCCAACACACCGGCACCAATGATTTTCACCGGAAACCTTTAAACAAGGAGACGGCAAAATGGGCAAAATATACCTCGGCGTCAACATGGAATTTGTCCGACACCATGATAAATCATTTACATGGGGCGTCGAAAAAGCGGCCGAAATCGGCTATCAATACATCGAACCGATGGTTCACCTCGGACGCGAACTGCTGAGCGAAGCGCGTTATTTTCACAGTGTTTCCATGTATGACGACCCAAGGTGGGCTCGTGATCTCTGCGCGAAACACCGCATCAAAATGTCCGGATTGTCCAGTCACACCCCTTTGTGCAAACCGGAGATCAGCGTCGAGTATCTCAAACAGGCCATCCGCTGGGCTTTTAATGCAGGGGCTCCGGTGGTGAATACAGATGAAGGTCCAAAACCAGAGTGGACCACCAGAGAGATGGATTATCAATTGATGACCTACACGCTCAAGGAAGCATCGCTGGTGGCTGAACGATATGGCATCAAGATCGGACTGGAACCGCATCAGCAGTACAGCAAATCTCAAGCAGGTCTGGATAGCATATACGAATTGGTGCCATCGCCGGCGATCGGCATCAATTATGATACGGGCAATAGCTATTTAGCCGGGACAACGGACACGTATGCCTGGTTGGCCCACGTAAGAGACCGGCTCGTTCATCTGCACGCCAAAGACATCAGCTTTACACAGAGCAGCGCTGAAAAAGGAAAAGTGACCGGCACTCCGGTAGGCTGTGCCTGCGGAGAGGGTGTGGTGGATTGGCAGCGAATCATCGACATCGTCAAACAATGCCCGAACGACATCGTATTCAGCGTCGAATGCGGCACGGTGCCGGATGCAATTAAAAGTTTTGATCATCTAAGCAAGTTGATATAAGTCGCAGAGAAAAATAAAAGAGTATCCAGGGAAACTTTCCGTCCGTTGAACCTGAATGCGCCTCTCTCTATAACAGGGTTTCAGCCGGCAGCAACACCGGCCTTATTTAAGTAAAGTCATTCGATGAGTCCGGCTGGCGCCGGCGACCGTCAGCTGTACGAGGTAGACACCGGTTGCCACCGGGCTATGGGAATCATCACGGCCGTCCCAGCGCACCTGCTGTTCGCCGCTCAGCTTGCGGCTGTCGACCAGCGTGCGCACGTGCCGTCCCAGCAGGTCCAACACCTTCACAGTGACCGTCTCCAGTTCGGGCAAGGAGAATCGAATGATCGTCTGCGCGTTAAAGGGGTTCGGATAATTGCCCTGCAGGCGGATCGTCTCGGGCATAACGATTTTTTGCGCGATGCCGGTGCTGACGCCTTCGCGGATGTCGAGGATCTGGTTGACCGGCACACCGACGAAACGATCCACCGTGCCGTTGGGCCAGCGGATGATGACCGAATCCACGACCGTATCTTGGCCAAAGCCGAAATGCTGCGTCAACGGCGCCATGCTGTTGTACCCGTGGCCGCTATGGACTTCACGAATTTGCAGAGGATGGGCGGCGGAAACGCAGCGAATGCGGGCGCCGATCGCCGAGCGATTGCTTTGTACGCCGGTTAAGCGAAACTCGAGCCAGTTGTTTTGCCCGCCGATCAGATTTTCAAACAGCATATCCATGCTTCCACCTAACGACGGGGCGATCAGCGACGGACCGATTCCAATGTACAGATCCAGATCGCCGTCGTTATCCACATCACCGAATGTGCCGGCATAATGAGTCTGGCCCTGATCAGCCAGCGGCGTATTGTGAGCCACCTCGGTAAAACCGGCCGCTCCATCGTTGCGATACAGACGGTTTTCAGAACCTTGCGTATATTGTCCGCCCATGGAAAGCACGGCCAGGTCCAGGTCGCCGTCATTGTCATAGTCTCCCCATGTGGCTGTTGCCGATTTATCAAAATTCCATCCGGAGGGGTCCAGGTTGCTGACGTGCAGTTCCTTTGCCACATCAGGCCAGGGCACGTTGACGCCGTCGTTGCGGTAAAGCCGATTGAACTTTTCATCATCGCAATTATAGAGATCCAGGCGTCCATCGTTATTATAGTCGCCCCAGCTGCCGCTGCGCGAACTGCCGACCACGCCGACGGCGCTCGTCTTGGTGATATCGGTGATGTTGACGAATCGGTCCCCATCGTTGCGCAGCAGCACATCCCCGGATCGATGGCCCGCGCCGAAGAAATCCTGATCGCCGTCGTTATCGATATCCGCCCACGCCGCGCCGCAATAGCCGCTGGGTACATTCGCCTGCATTTGATCCGCCACGTTGACGAATTTTTTTCCACCCTCATTCTTCCACAACCAGATGCCGGAGCCTTCGCCGGCTATGATATGACTGGCGACGAGAATATCCACCCAGCCGTCGTTGTTATAATCGGCCAGACCGCAACCGAGGGTAAATTTGGATCCGCTGTAAGAGATGCCCATGCTTTCAGCGACTTCGAGAAACTTTCCGTCACCCGTGTTGCGAAAAAGAAAATCCTTGGAATAGGTCTGCACCGTTGAATAGGCGTCGATCCAACCGTCATTGTCGAAATCCGCAAACCGGCACTCGGCGTCGAGTAAGGAAGTATCCAACGCAAAGGGCTGCAAAGCAAAATCAATCACCCCTTGGTTGCGTAAAAGGCCTTTCCCCGGATACAGATCAAGCCATCCATCATTATTGACATCCACCATACCGGCGGCATCCGCGTTGACCGGCGTGGGGTCCACATTGAGTTCAAGCCCGATGGAACGAAAGATCTCCGTCTCTTGTGAAAAGGCCACGGGACCACCGCAAAGAACCGTCATCAGCATGATCAAAAACAGACGGCGAACCGTCATTCGATCGTTTGAGCAAATCATGGCAGAGCTCCTATGGTTATGCACTTTCCAACCCTGTTTGGCGTATGAATAACCTTGCTGTTCATCACGCAAATGGCTTCGAACTATTACACATTTTTTTAAAAAAAATCAAGGGAATTAGCAGACACCCTAACCGGGTTACAGGGTATGGTAATGGATCCACATGGCCACACCCGACCAAGTCCTTGGCTGATTCAGTGTTTCGCGGTTCGCATTCAGACCACAGCGCTGATCCTGCATTTTGCTTTAATGCTGGAAGAACATTTCTTTTGCCTTGATAATCCTGCTGCCGTTGCCTATATTGATATTCATAACGATTACTAATAAATTATATGCATGCAAACAACTCTAAACATACCCGGCGCAATAGCAGGCAGCGCGAACGCATCCTGGCCCTGCTGCAAGGAACCGAGATCCACCCAACGGCCGACTGGATCTATGCTCAGCTCAAGCCTGAATTTCCCCACCTCAGCCTGGGCACAGTCTACCGTAATCTGGCGATTCTTACCGACCAGGGGCTGGTGAAAAAGATCCAGTCCGGCAGTACCTATGACCGCTTTGAAGCGAGGGTAAACCATCATTATCACCTCATTTGCACCCGGTGCGACACGATCAGCGACCTGGCGCTGCCGATCTATGAAGAAATTAACCAGCGTGCCGGCCAAATGACCGATTTTCACATCCAGGAACACCGGATCGATTTCTACGGCCTCTGCAGCAGCTGCCGGGGGATAAAAACCGATACGTGAATTAGGAATTTTTTTTCTGCATTCAATAGCAATCGATATTATCACTGATAACTGAATCAATAATCTCTTTCAGCTGCTAACTCTTAACCGCAAGGAGCACCAATATGAGCGAACAATCTAAATGCCCGGTGACGGGCAAATCCGCCATGCCCCCTGCCGGCAAGGGCACTTCCAATCGCGACTGGTGGCCCAAGCAACTTAACCTGAATATCCTTCATCAACATACATCTGACGCCAATCCGCTCGGCCCGGACTTTGACTATGCTAAAGAATTTAAAAAGCTGGATCTGGCAGCGGTTAAAAAAGACCTTTACGCCCTGATGACCGACTCGCAGGAGTGGTGGCCGGCGGACTGGGGCCATTACGGCGGCCTTTTTATCCGCATGGCCTGGCACAGCGCCGGTACCTATCGCATCTCCGACGGCCGCGGCGGCGGTGGCAACGGCAGCCAGCGCTTCGCCCCACTCAACAGCTGGCCTGACAACGCCAACCTCGACAAAGCTCGGCGCCTGCTCTGGCCCGTCAAACAGAAATACGGCAACAAAATCTCCTGGGCGGACCTCATGATCCTGGCCGGCAATTGTGCCCTGGAATCCATGGGTTTCAAGACCTTTGGCTTTGCCGGCGGCCGCGCGGATATCTGGCAACCTGAAGAAGAGATTTACTGGGGCTCTGAGAAGGAGTGGCTGGCCACCAGCGACAAGCCTGGAAGCCGTTACAGCGGCGCCCGGGACCTGGAAAATCCTCTGGCGGCCGTGCAGATGGGATTGATCTATGTCAATCCCGAGGGGCCGGACGGCAATCCCGATCCTGTGGCCTCTGGTCGGGACGTTCGCGAAACCTTCGGCCGCATGGCCATGAACGATGAAGAGACCGTTGCCCTGGTGGCCGGCGGCCACACCTTTGGCAAGGCCCACGGCGCCGGGGACCCGAAACTGGTGGGGCCTGAACCGGAAGCCGCTCCTCTGGAGGCGCAGGGTCTGGGTTGGTTCAATCGGTTCGGCACCGGCAAGGGCGTGCACACCACCACCAGCGGCATCGAAGGGGCTTGGAAACCAGAACCGACCAAATGGGACAATGGCTATTTTGATATGCTCTTTGGCTACGAGTGGGAGCTGGTCAAGAGCCCGGCCGGCGCCTGGCAGTGGCTGGCCAAGGACGTCAAACCGGAGCACATGATCCCGGATGCCCACGATCCCAGCAAAAAAAATCGTCCGATGATGACCACCGCCGACCTTTCTCTGCGCTTTGATCCGATCTATGAGCCCATCTCACGCCGCTTTCACAAGGATCCGCAGGCCTTTGCCGACGCCTTTGCCCGCGCCTGGTTCAAACTGACCCATCGCGACATGGGACCAAAGACCCGCTACCTGGGCCCCGAGGCGCCAAAAGAAGATCTGATTTGGCAGGACCCGATTCCCGCTGTCAACCATCCCCTGGTTGATGCCAAGGACATCGCCGGCCTCAAAGCGAAAATTCTTGCTTCAGGTCTTACTGTGCCGCAGCTGATCTCCACCGCCTGGGCCTCGGCATCCACCTTTCGCGGTTCTGACAAGCGCGGCGGCGCCAACGGCGCCCGCATCCGCCTGGCGCCGCAAAAGGATTGGCAGATCAATCAGCCGGCGCAGCTGGCCAAGGTGCTCTCCGCGCTTGAAGCCATTCAGAAAGAGTTCAACAATGCACAGAAGGATGGCAAGAAAGTCTCCCTCGCCGACCTGATCGTGTTGGCCGGTTGTGCGGCTGTGGAAGCGGCGGCCAAGGCCGGCGGCATCAAGGTAAAAGTGCCCTTTACGCCCGGCCGCATGGACGCTTCTCAGGGACAGACTGATGTGGAATCCTTTGCCGTGTTGGAACCCAAGGTGGACGGCTTCCGCAACTACCAGCCGCAGGCCTATGCGCACTGCGCGGAGCATCTGCTCATCGACAAGGCCCAGCTGCTGAACCTGAGTGCGCCCGAGATGACTGTGCTCGTCGGCGGCCTGCGCGTGCTCGGTGTTAATGCGGACGGCTCCAAGCACGGCGTCTTCACCTCGCGGGCCGGCGTGCTCAGCAACGACTTTTTCGTCAACCTGCTGGACATGGCCACAGAGTGGAAGCCGATCTCTGAAGCGGGCGGAGCCTTTGAAGGCCGCGACCGCAAGAGCGGCCAGGTCAAGTGGACCGGCACGCGAGTGGATCTGGTGTTCGGCTCCAACTCGCAGCTGCGCGCCATCGCTGAGGTCTATGCCCAGGTGGAAGGCAAAGAAAAATTCGTGCATGATTTTGTCGCGGCCTGGAACAAAGTAATGAATCTGGACCGCTTCGACCTCGTTTGATTGCGTCAGCCGGATCTCGTCCGGCATGCCCATTCGTAGTGGCGGCTGTTTTTGTCCTTTGCTTTGGCCGCTATCCAGCGTACAGGTCCGTGCCTTTGTCCTCGTGCCCAGCTTGGGCATGCCGCCGGCGGCAAAGCTGAAGAATGAAGAATGTTTGTTGCTTTATTTTTAATTACAGGCTGCCGGCAAAACCGGCAGCCATGCACCATCGATTCTCAACCATGAAAGGAACACCAAATGGAAAACCAAGTGGTTTCACTGCCCCGTATCGGCGACAAGGCCCCGGCTTTCAAGGCTGTCACCACCCAGGGCGAGATCAATTTCCCAGAGCAGTACGCCGGCAGTTGGGTCATTCTCTTCAGCCACCCGGCCGATTTCACCCCGGTCTGCACCTCCGAGTTCATGACTTTCGCCACCATGGAAAAGCAGTTCAATGAGGCCAATTGCAAGTTGGTCGGTCTCTCGGTGGACGGGCTCTACAGCCACATCGCCTGGCTGCGCACCATTAAGGAAAAGATCGAATACAAGGGGATGAAGAACGTCGAAGTGACCTTCCCTCTGATCGAAGATATCACCATGGAAGTAGCCAAGAAATACGGCATGATCCAGCCTGGTGAAGCCACGACCAAGGCCGTGCGCGCCGTCTTTTTCATCGATCCCAAGGGCGTCATCCGCACCATCATCTATTATCCGCTCAGCCTCGGCCGCAATTTCGACGAGCTCTATCGTGTCGTGATCGGTCTGCAGACCGCGGATGCCTTCTCGGTCGCCCTGCCGGCCGACTGGCGTCCGGGCGATGATGTCATCGTCCCGACCGCCGGTTCCTGCGGTGTCGCCAAGCAGCGCATGGAAGACAAAAAAGAGATGACCTGCTACGACTGGTTCTTCTGCACCAAAAAGCTGGCCAAGGAGCTGGTGCTGAGCACCATCCTGAAAAAGAAATAGCCTGCTTCACCATATAAACGCTAAAGCCCGGGATACCAGTGGTATTCCGGGCTTTTTTTTGCCCCCGTTCCCAAGCTCGAGTATGTACGATAATTGTTTTCACGGCTTAATACACCGTTTAGCGGCCAAACTACTTTGAAAAGCGCAATTATCATACATATCAGATCTTTGTGACGAAAGAAAAGGAGCGCGGAGCTCTAGCTCTGCGATTATTGGCAACGAAAAAAAAAGTCTGCTTGCCATGCGCTTTAGAGACCCACAGATCGCCAGGAGAATCTTTCTCCGGGCGAAGCCGCAAAGCCGGGCCTCTGCGCGGCAAGCAAAAAACGAAAGCATTCAAGACAATCGTGTGAGTGAAGAGGAACTCTGCATCACTCAGCCTGTTCCCTTCTCTCGTTCAGAGGCGTCATTTTTTCAGCTGATAGGTGATCAGCAACGAGGAGGGCTTTTGCGCGCTGTACAGTTCGAATCCCTCCATCATCTCTTTGCCGGTTTTCAGAGTCGTGACATTCTCATTGGCATAGTGCAATGCATACGTACCGGCCTCCACCAGGCCGTTGAGTTTGACTGTGATCTTTTCCATGTAGCAGTCTTTGCGCCGAAACGCCACCACCAGGCCGTCGTTCTGCTCCGGCCGGTTGAACTGATAGGCCAGCCAGATGTGCTGCTTGTGATAATTTCTCACGCCGGTGAGCGGATAATAATCCTCATAGATGAAAGGCCGAAGCTCTTTAAAAGTACTGATCACATTCTGCATTTCACGGATCGTGGTGGATTTATCGTTAATACTCCAGCCGAGAATCGCGGCAGCGCCCAGACCGGAGAGAAAGGTATAATCGTCGGCTTTAAAAATGCCGGTGCCGTGCACGGGCAAGTAATAGTGCAGACCGTAGGCATGACATTGATACCCGGTCGGCTCGCCATAGTTGTAATCCGTACGCCAGAGGGGCGCGCTGCGCGAGGTGGTCTCCAGGTCGATCCGGCGTCCGCCGCTGGCGCAATTGTCGATCAATAGCTCGGGGAAACGGACGAGCAGGCTGTCCCAGAACGCATACAAGCCCTGGATATGTTTTATCTCCGACAGGCCCGTTCGGCCCGGTTTATCGTTGGCCTCCCAGTAGGGCATGGGATCGAAATTGAAATCCTGCCGGTAAATATCGACCCCCTCTTTTTTCAGGAACTCTGTGATGTAATCGGTCAACCAGATGCGGGCATCGTCATCGCCCAGATTAAACAGCGCATTCATTACCCCCGGAACCCGCAAAAGCCATTGCGGGTGTTCGCGGTCGATCTTGGTCCCCGGCCGGACCCGCTCCGGTTCAAACCACAGCAGAAACTTGGCGCCGGCGTTATGGATGGCGTCCGCCACCGGCCGCAGGCCGTTGGGAAAGCGTTCTGTGTCCACGGTCCAATTGCCCACATTATCGCTCCAAGCGCCGTTTTTTTTGTCCCATCCGCATCCCGAGTACCAACCGGCATCCAGCCAGAACACGTCGGGAGCAATCTGAAATTGCCGGTATCGTTTAATAACGGCGAGGGCCTGATCTTCGGTAAGGCAGATATATTCGTGACACGGCGCAGGATCGCCGACAGTGATTCCGGCAGATAAAGGGTAATCGGCAAAACGGCCGTTGATCTTTCTCGAATGGTGTTTGAGGATAAACTGCCGGAACCGGTTATGGCCAATCATACGGTCCGCTCCCTGCCAGAAAAGCAGGCAGATTTTCGGCGTGCGGATCTCTTCGCCCGGATACAGGCTGAGCCGCATTCGCTCCATCCCCGACGTCAGCGTGACCTGATCGCCGCCGGTTTGCGCCACCTCCGCATACCATTTGCCCGTCCAGCCCACGGCTACCATCATGCCCTGTTTGTTCGGCATCTCGATGTTGAAAAACGGCAGAGCGGTATTGTCTGAGGAACGGCCTCCTGCCGGCGTTAAATAGATTTTTTTCCTGGCTCCAGAACCGTGCTAAAGGGTTGAAAATCGTTGATCTCGGCGTTACTCCCTTTAGCGTGGTGCAAGGTAAAAGAGCCCTTTGTGGTCGAAACAAAAGAGTGTTGGATGACTGCGGCTTTTTCGATCAGCGGCGTGTTTTTGGCCGAACGGTTGTAAAAGCGCAGCAGCCACTCAACGGCCGGAAAATCGGAGAACACGGTGACAAAACATTTGACCGTCAATCCGCCGGCCGGATCGGTCCAGGTGTACATCCTTTCTTCCGCGTTTTCCTCAGCCGGATTCCACGGTCCTGCGCTGAAACGCCAGGTTTTAATAAAGCGGTCGGAGCTCTTGCCTCCGTAGGTGAATGAAAACGGTGGGATGCTGCCTTGGCTGAAATGCTGGTCAACCCAGTTGTGGGGATTCTGCCGGTTTTCGCCTGCGATCGATTTGCTCTGAGAAAAAAGCGGCCTGGCTGGAACAAGGAACAGCGAGCAGCTGAAGAAAGCCAGGAGCGCCAGGGTTCGAATCCTACTTTTTATTTTCATCATAATAAACCGTTCCTTTTTATCAAGGACAGTTTCCATTGAATGAAGGTTTGGAGCAATATAATTATTTTAGAGATTCAAACAAGGGACTTTTTGTGCAGGCGGAAGAATCGAACAACGGATCGTTTGAAGGAAAGATTTTAGCATTATGAGGCGCAAGACGGTGGAATGCAGCGTCTGTTCACAGATTCCGAGCGCCGAGGGATCTATCGACACCTGTAAAAAGCGAAAACGTGAAGCGCTGAGCAACGATAGATTCCGTTTTCCAGTCTTGTCATCCCGAGGCGCAAAGTGATAGATCTTAAAACCTGTTTGCAGGAATTGCAAAGTGCCGAGGGATCTAGCGACGCATGTAAACAGCGAAAGTGTAAAGCGCTGAGCGACGATAGATTCCGTTTTCCAGTCTTGTCATCCCGAGGCGCGAAGTGATAGATCTTAAAACCTGTTTGCAGGAATTGCAAAGCGCCGAGGGATCTAGCGACGCATGCAAATAGCGAAAGTGTAAAGCGCTGAGCGACGATAGATTCCGTTTTCCAGTCTTGTCATCCCGAGGCGCGAAGTGATAGATCTTAAAACCTGTTTGCAGGAATTGCAAAGCGCCGAGGGATCTAGCGACGCATGCAAATAGCGAAAGTGTAAAGCGCTGAGCGACGATAGATTCCGTTTTCCAGTCTTGTCATC
>CAZKQR010000017.1:0-23174 GCA_964554965.1 uncultured Cytophagia bacterium
CGATCTCCTGCAGCAGCAGACCGATATAGGCGTTCCAGTGAACATCAAAGGCAGAGCGGCTGAACTTGTCGCACTCGAGGCCAAAGCCCGGCCGTGGCGCCGGACGGGTGTTGGCGCCGGTGCTGGTGGCGCCGAACCGCAGGATGGTCCATCGGCCTTGCGGGACCTGCCAGTCCAGCCGGCCATTCGCAGAGAGCCTGCCGGTCAGATCGACGATCGTTTGCGGATCGATGGTCGCGCCAGAGGGCAATGCCGGATACTGGGCCGCCAGGGGCAGAGCGGGTTTGACATCCGGCGCAGAAGAAAAGGGTGCACGAACGTAAAGTGCTTTTTCTTTCAGGTCGGCGATGCGATGATCTTTTTCAAGAGCTGGAAAGGCCAGCACCGCGACGTCCCGGTAATAGTCGCGATAGATGGTTTTCATCTCATCGGTCCAGTCGCCGTCGCCGAAAAACGGCGGATACGGTTTTGGCTGACGCAGCGTCGCGTTGAAACGCCGGCCGCCGGTGATCGTTGTGTCGCTGGCGACCAGATGCTGCATGGATTGCTCGCCGGTGATCCAGGGTCCACCGCTGCCGGTCCAGCCCGGGCCGCTGTTCAGAGTGATCTGCAGCCCCAGGCGCTCGGCTTCCTCAACCGCATGCTTGAACAAGGCTCGCCAGGGCGCGCTCATAAATTTGACCGGCCCTCGCGGTATGCCCACATCCACCTCCATGGACAGGACGCCGCCGATCCCTGCCTGCGCCATGGCTTCGAAATCAGCGGTGATGCCCTCTTTGGATAGATTGCCGTCCATCCAAAACCAGTAAACCCAGGGTCTGGCAAAGGCCGGCGGCTGACGAAAGGCCGCTTCATCCAGCTGCGCCCATAAAGAAAAGGGGATACAGAACAGAGCTTTGATGAGAAAAAAACAAAATCGTGTTTTCATAGTAAATCTCCCTGGCCGCCGGACTGCGTTATTTTAGAAAGCGACAGCGGATGACTGACTCCCGGACGTTCATCCTCCGATGAGTTTTGTTTTATAATTCATCTCTGCAAGCAGGTGAACGATTTTGCCGCGATGATCTCCTTGAATTTCAATGCACCCTTCCCGGACAGTTCCGCCGGCGCCGAGCCGGTTTTTCAGCGTCCGGCACAACTCCTGGGTTTGATGCGAGTTCACAGGAAGACCTTCGATCAGAGTGACGGATTTGCCCCTTCGACCCTTGCGATCCAGCCTGATGCGCAAGGGTTGCGCTGGCATGGTCACGGAAGGGTTCGGCCGGCAGGTGCACGGGGTTTCACCGCAGCGCGGACAGGCCGGTTCTTTCTTCAGAGTCGAGTAAACGGTTACAGAATGTTTTGCGCTCATAGCAGAATTAAAATATAAGAATCGGGTGAGAAAATAGAATCATATTTCAGATTCCCACCAGCGACGATGCATCCAGGTTCGTCGCCGGCACAATAAATAGATGATAAAATTAAAGTAAAACAAAATCACCTTAAATGCAAAATAATTTTTTTCCAGGGTCCCGGGCCGCAGGAGAAGCCTTTTCATCATTTTATTTTGAATTTTGTGGAAAAATGAATAAACTGTATTTAAAAGTGGCCGTGCGTTCAAGGAGGGTCGCATGTCAAAATCGACGAGCTGTATTATGGTCGGATTGTTCTTGTTACTGTCAACGATAACGTCAGCAATGGATGATACGGTGAGGCAAAAGACGATCGAGGATCTGGTGCTGCGCTGCGGCGAGTCGCAGCGTGCGCGCATCCTTCTTGGAGTCACTCAGGCTGCCGCTCTGTGGCGTGAAGCGGATGGAGACGCACAGGCGTTCCATCGCTTCTGCCTGGAACATTTTATCGCCGATCCGGCTGATTTACCGCAAGCGCTGCAAAGGCTGGAGACCAATCTGGAGACGATCGGAGGACATAACGTGGAGGTCGCCCGAGATCTTTCCCGGCCAGTGCAGCTGGAGATCGGGCCGATCCTGGCGATGGATTATCTGTTCGCCGAATATGATCCCTCGGCGCATGTGTCGGAAGATCTGTTTAAAACCAAGATCGCATTTGTGGCGCTGCTCAATTTTCCCAACACCACGCGGACCGAACGGCAACAGCAGGGTCCGCATTGGAGCCGGCAGCAGTGGGCTGCCGCGCGGCTGGTGCAGCGTTTTGTCGAGCGCGTGCCCGCCCCGGTCCATCAAGCGCTCACCCGCGCTTATGTTCAGGCCGATGATTACATCTCCCATTACAACCTGTATATGCATCAGCTGGTGGACGCCAATGGCCGTCGGCTTTTTCCCCAGGATTTGAAACTGATCTCGCACTGGGGCTTGCGGGATGAGTTGAAGGCCCAGTACGCCGCGGCGGATGGTTTGGCCCGTCAGCGTCTCATTCAATCGGCCATGGAGCGCATCATCGCTCAGCAGATTCCTCAGGAAGTCATCGATCAAAACAAGGTGACCTGGAATCCATTGCAGAACAAACTGATGCCTGAGAGGCCGTTCGAGGCTGAACCGGATACGCGCTATCAGCGTTTGCTGGATGTTTTTCATGCGGAACGGGGCGCTGATCCGTATTATCCGCAGCTGCCGTCTAAAATCAGCCGCCGCTTTGAACGCGACCGTGAAATACCTGAGGCGTCGTTCAAACAACTGCTGGTCTCTGTGTTGACCGATCCGGTGGGCCGGGACGTGAGCCGCCTAATCGCGAAACGGCTCGGCAGAAAGCTGGAGCCGTTCGATATCTGGTATAACGGCTTTAAACCCGTCTCCGGATATAACGAAGCGGAGCTCGACCGCAGGGTGATGGCCAGGTATCCCCATACCGCGGCTTTTCAGGCCGATCTGCCCCGCATCTTGATGCAGCTGGGTTTTACCGCAGAGACCGCCGAGTTTCTGTCCGGCAAAATCACCGTCGATCCCTCCCGCGGCGCCGGCCATGCCATGGGCGCCGGTCGGCGCGACGACAACGCCCATCTGCGCACGCGCATTCCCGACGACGGCATGCGCTATAAAGGCTACAACATCGCCATTCACGAGCTGGGTCACTGCGTCGAACAGGTGTTCTCACTGAATCGCATCGATCATACGCTGCTGGCCGGTGTGCCCAACACCGCGTTTACCGAGGCGTTCGCATTTGTCTTTCAATCACGGGACCTGGAGCTCCTGGGCCTTGGCCGGCCGGAGGCGCCGGCGGAGCCCACTAGCGCGCTGGACACGTTTTGGTCCACCTGCGAGATCGCCGCCGTAGGCTTGGTGGATATGGAGATCTGGCGCTGGATGTACGATCACCCTCAGGCTACCGCTGCGGACGTCAAGGCGGCGATGATGCAAATCTCGCGCGAGGTGTGGAACAACTATTTCGCCCCATGGATCGGAGTTGCGGATTCGCCGCTGCTGGCGATCTACTCCCATCTGATCGATGCCGGGCTGTATCTGCCCGATTATTCACTGGGACATATCATCATGTTTCAGATCGAACAATACCTCCGCGACCGGAATGTGGGCCAGGAGATGGAGCGCATGTGCACGCTCGGCGCTCTGACGCCGGATGCCTGGATGCAATCGGCTGTCGGCAGCCCGCTGACAGCTGAGCCGTTGCTGCAAGCGACCCGGTCCGCGGTCCGGACGCTGAACTCTTCAAAAAGCGGAACAAAACCATGAAAAAGATTTTTCTGCTCGCTCTTGCCGTCTTTTGCGTCAGCGCCGTGCAGGCGGACGATGCGGTGTATTGGGAACGGTTTCAGCGTCCTGACAGCCTGGTGCGTTCCGGCGAGGTGCTGCTGAATGGCGCCTGGCACTATCGCATCAACGTCCGGGATCAGTGGCATCCGATTCAGGTCCCCCATGTGTTACGCAGCCGGGGTCAGTATTCCTTCCGCCGTTTTTTTACCCTTGAACCTGCGCAGCAAAGTGAGCGGTATCGGCTGCTCTTTGAAAATTTGGAAGGCGTCAGCGCTGTCTATCTGAACAAAAAGTTGCTTGGCACACGTCAGCGCGTATCAACGCCGATCTGCTTTGAAATTACCAAAGAGGATCTTTTCTTCAACGACCGCAATGAACTGGTGGTGGACCTGGATACGCGGGTAAACTACAAGACCACAATACCACACTGGCTGCGCAGCCGCGGTCTGCCCACTCTGGCCGGCGGCATCGTGCGGCCGGTCAAATTAGTCTATGGCCGGGCGCCCTGCATCCGTTCGGTGAACGTACAGGTGCAACCGGCGAACCTGGACATCCGTGTGGAGATTCAGACTTCGGCCGGCGACACGCTTGCCGCCGGCCCCATGCCGCTCAAAGGGCTGATAGAAGTTTTCACCGCCGATACGCTGCAGCCGGTGCATACGATGCTCCTGCCCATCACGGATTTGACGCCGGAGCTGCGAACCCAGATTCCGCTGTTCAATCCAGCAACCTGGACTCCGCGGCATCCGGTTTTATATCGCGTGCGTACGACTCTGTTCGCGGCTGAGACCGCCGTGGATCGCGCAGAGGTGGAGGCCGGTGCAGGTGCGACCATCAAGGGTTCCACCATGCGCTGGAAGGCCATCGAATGGATGGAGGATTTTTCCTATAAAGAGTTGGGAGAGCAAGAGCTGATCCGCCGGGTCCGCGAAGACATGCAGGCGATCTTTCGAACCGGCGCCAACTGCGTCCGCGTTTTGGGCGCCGCCCCCTCGGAACAGATGCTGTCGGTGTGCGATCAATTGGGTCTGGCGGTGCTGGTGGAAGTGCCTCTGATCAATTTGCCTTCACGCCATTTAGCCAACAGCGACTTGCGAAAAAAAACCGAGGGGCTGTTGACGGACTTGATCGAATTCGGCCGCAAGCATCCGTGCGTCGTCGGCTGGGGACTGGGCAACGGCTATGATGCCCATGACAGCCGGGCGCTCTCTTTTCTGCAGGACATGAACCGGTTCATCCGTGCAAAAGACGCGCGGTTGATTTACGCCGGATTTCGCGGCGAACGGCCTCTGCCGGCCGCGCTGCCCGTCGATCTGGCGATTTGGGAGGTCCGCCCTGAACGCCTTGCCGCGCTGACGGAGCTGCGTCATTCCACGTCCTGTCCGGTTATCTACCGCGTAACCGTTCCCATGCCCCCGGCTGTGCTGCAAGAGTCCTACAGTGAACAGCTCCATGCCTATCAGGTCAAAAATACGTTAACCGCCTGCCTGAACGCGGAGAGAGTGCAGGGGGTTCTCATCAGCCCTTTGCGCGACTATCAGAGCGATACGCCGCATTTGCTCTGGGGTGACCGGCCAAACACCAATCTGTTCACCGCCGGGCTGATGGACAACCAGGGACAAGTTCGCAGCGCTTATCGTGTGGTCGCCAGCCTCTATTCCGGCACCGCTCTGCCCGAGCTGCTGCCCGGAGAGTGGCACGCGTCCGATCCCATCCTGTTTCAAACCCTGGGCCTGGTGCTGCTGCTGATTGTCCTGTTCTTTGTCAAGCAGGATAAGAGGATGAGCCACTACGTCCGCCGCGCCTTTATCTATCCCCATGGCTTTTACACGGATCTGGTGGAGAATCGTCAGCTTGCTCCGTTTCTGACCGGTCTGGTCGGATTGGCTTCGTTTATATCCCTGGCCGCCCTGTTGACCAGTTTTATCTATCATTTTCGTTCCAACAGCTACCTGGATGAGTGGCTGACCTGGATGCTGCCGTCCGCCGGCATGAAATACCGCGCCATTTGGCTCATCTGGCATCCGGCGGCCTTGATTGTGCTGCTGACGGCTGTTCTGGAAGGACTGGCGCTGTTGCAGGCGGTGCTCATCAAAGGGGTGGTGATCTGGCAACACCGTTATCTGCGTTTTGCCCAGATCCTATCCTTTGTGCACTGGGTGCCTGCGTGTTTTCTCTTTTCCCTGCCTTTGGTGATCATTCTTTATCAGGGTCTGGAACGAAATTACCTGGTCTCGTTTCTGCTGCTGGCGCTGCTGGTTCTGGTTATCTGGTGGATCGTTCGCCTGTTCCGTGGACTGAAAGTCATTCTGCAGACCACGGCCTTGAAGACGTTGATCTTTCAGGCCGTCATGCTGGCCGGACTGATTTTTGTGCTCATCCTGTATTTTGAGCCCGGCCGTTCGTTATGGGCGTATGCCTCCTATTACAGCTCGCTATTGAGCCGATAGACAGGGGCCGCAGGTCCTGTAGGAGCCCGGCAGGGGGAGAAAATGTCCTTGTTTTTTAGCTGGAAGCATAGTAATTTCTACGCCTGTCCTTTTTTACCCATTTACCCTTTAACAAGGAATTAGAACCATTCGTGTACCTTTCTGAACTCACAATCGTCGGCTTTAAGTCGTTTGCAAAAAAGACCAATCTCCTCTTTCATGACGGCATCACCGGTATCGTCGGTCCCAATGGTTGCGGCAAGAGCAATATTGTCGATTCCATCCGCTGGGTGATGGGTGAGCAGCGCACTGGGGCGCTGCGCAGCGATCGCATGGAAAATGTTATTTTTAATGGTTCTGCTACGGCCAAGCCCGTGGGCATGGCTGAAGTGTCGCTCAAAATCGAGAACACCAAGAACATCCTGCCCATCGATTACAGCGAAGTTTTGATCACCCGCCGGCTGTTTCGCTCCGGAGAAAGTCAGTATCTGATCAACGGCAACACCTGCCGGTTGAAGGATATTTTGGATCTGTTTCTCGACACCGGCGCCGGGCCGCACACCTATTCGGTCATCGAGCTGTCGCAGGTGGAGCGTATTTTGAACGGTAAGGAGGATGAACGGCGGAAAATTTTTGAAGAGGCCGCCGGCATCACCAAATACAAAATGCGCCGGAAAGCCACGTTTCGCAAGCTGGAATCCACCGAAAAGGATTTGATCCGCATCGAGGACATCATGTCCGAAGTGGAGAAAAACGTACGCACGCTGAAACGGCAGGTGACCAAGGCGCAGCGCTACCAGGAATTGGCGGAAGAGCTCAAGGCGCTGGAGATCGCGCTGGCGGACCACGACTATAACCGCTTGACCCTGGAGCTGGAGCCGCTGGAAACGCATCTGGATTTGGCCCGGGGAGAGCGCGAGTCCTCCTCCACGACGTTGGCCACACGCGATGCGGACTATGAAGCCGCGCGCGCCAAACTGCTGGACCTGGAGCGTGCGCTGTCGGAAAAGCAACGCCTGTTAAACGAACAGCTGCGGGAATCGCAAAAATTTGAAGAGCGCATTCTGGTCAACCAGGAGCGCGTCCGTTCTCTGGAAGAGTCCAACCTGCGCTACATTCAGGAGCGGGAATCTCTGCAGCTCAAGCTGCAGGCCCTGCAGGAGCAGCAGCAGGTGATCGACGAACGCACCGCGGGCTCGGAGCGCATTTTAAACGATCATCTCTCCGAGCAGGTGCAGGTCAATCAGGATTATGAGACCATCCGTCGCGATTATGAGGAAAAGCGGGTCCGTTTTCGCGAAATCGAATCGCAGGTGTTGATCATCACCGAAGAGTTGAGCCGCAAACAGAACGAAGGGGAGCGGCTCAAGGCCACTGAAGAGAATCTGTCGCGGCGCATCGCTCAGATCACTGAAGAGGAAAGGACGACCAACGACCGGTTGCAGGAGGTGACGGCGCTGTTGCAGTCCACCCGCACCCGTGAGGGCGGCCTCACGCAAAGCCTGGAGGAGAAAAAGAAAAAGACCGCCGAGCTGATGCGCAGTGAGGACGAGATGAAACGCTCGTTCGAGCAGATGCAGAAGCAAGAGGGGCAGGATCGCAATCGCGTGGAGGTGTTGACGCATCAGGCGGAATTGATCAAGCGGCTCATCGACACCTACGAAGACTATCCCTCGGGCGTCCGCTTTCTGGCCACCAACAAAGAGATCGGCTTTTCCAGCTATGGGCCTTTGGCCAACATCATTCAGGTGCAGCCCAATTACCGTTCAGCCATATCGGCCAGTCTCGGTGAAGCGGCTACCTATCTGGTGGTGGAGGACACCTCGGCGGCGTTCAACGGCATCGGCCTGTTGAAGGAGGAACGTCGTGGCGTGGTGACGTTTGCTCCGCGCAATGAGGTCAAGTGGCGGGTGAATCACCGGCCCGCGGTCAGTGATTTGGGCGTGATCGGCTATGCGGACGAGCTGGTCTCTCACGACGAGCCGTTCCAGGATCTGATCTATGCGGTGCTGGGCCATTATCTGGTGGTGCAGGATCTACAGACCGCCAATCGCATCTATAACCAGGTCAAGCCGCTCCAGATCAATGTGGTAACCCTGGCCGGCGAGGTGTTGGGCCACACCGGTTTTATCCGCGGCGGCACCAATCACCGCAATCAATCCGATTTTGTCGGCCGGCAGGAGCAGCTGCAGGCGCTGGTGACGGAGATCGATAAATTAAAACAAGGGATCGACCTGCGTCACACGCAGATGGGGCAGAAGGAACTGGACATCCAGCGCACCAAGATCGACATCGAGGCGCAGTCGGCGGAAATTAAAAAAATGGAAGAAGAGCTGGCCAATCTCAAGGTCGAACTGGGCAAGATGACCTTTGAGGAAGCCAGTCTGCAGGAGACGCACCACAAGCAGCTCACCGAACGTCAGCATCTGCTCGGCGAGGTCAGCCAGTTAGGGCAGAATCTGGAACTGCAGGCCATGGGAGCGGACGATCTGACCAGCCGCCGTCAGCAGCTCGGACAAACCGCGAACCAGCTGAGCGAAGAGATCAAAAATCAGGAGCAGAACGTCGCCGGCATCTCCGCCCGTCTGCAGGAGATCAATGTACTCGTGGCAAAATGGCAGAGCGATCATGAGTCTCAGCGCCGCGAGATGGAGTCGATCGCCGGACAGATCCGCGAGACCAGTGATCTGATCCGGATGCGCACAGAGGAGACGGACCGTGCGCGCAAAGAAATATTGGAACTCCACACGGTCAATGAGGAGTATCATCAACGGATCGAGGAGCTCAAGGAAAAGCGGGAAGCGCTGCAGGCGGAATTGACCGCACTGGAAGAACAGCAGTATCAGACCAACACCCAGGTGGGGGAGCAGGAAAAGGCCATTCGATCCGAGCGCGGCAAGCTCGACGAGCTGGCCGAGTCGGTGCACAAGATCGAGTTGCGCGTTTCCGAGCTCAAGCTGCGGCTGGAGAATTTAAAGTCGCGCATGCGCGATGAATTTGAATACACCCTGCAGCGCGGTCCGGTGGATGAAACCTTTAACGCCGAAGAGACCGGCAAACGCATCGAAGAGATGCGGGAAAAAATCAAAGAGGTGGGGCCGGTCAATCTCCTGTCGCTCAAAGAGTACGAGCAGGAGAAAGAGCGGATGGAGTTCCTGCAGGTGCAGCGGGACGATCTCATCAAAGCGCGCAAGAATTTGACCGAAACGATCGACATCATCAATGCCACCGCGCGGCAAAAATTCATGGAGACCTTTGAGAAGGTACAACAGAATTTTTCCCAGGTGTTCGGCAAATTTTTCGAGGGCGGACGCGCCAGCCTGGCTCTGCAGGAGACGGCGGATCCGCTGGAAGCGGAGATCGAGATATTTGCCACACCGGGCGGTAAAAAAATGTCTGCCATCACGCTGCTATCGGGCGGCGAAAAATCTCTGACCGCCATCTCTCTGCTGTTCGCCATCTATCTGCATAAACCCAGCCCCTTCTGCATCTTTGATGAAGTGGACGCGCCGCTGGATGATCGCAATGTGCACCGGTTCACCAACGCGCTGAAAGAGTTTTCCCAGAACACGCAATTTATGGTGGTCACGCATAATAAAATGACCATGCGGGCCGCGGACCAGCTGTACGGCATTACCATGGAAGAAAAGGGTGTGTCCAAGGTCGTATCGGTCAAGTTTGATTCCAATCAAAACGGGAATGCCGCCGGCTAATTCCCGGTCCGCCCGCTCTCAGGAGATACAACATGAGCCGTCCGATGCCTAGTGTGGTTGTTCTGTTGACGATGTTGCTGACCGTCGGTTTCACGGTCTTGGGACAGAACGCCCAGACGCCTCCGCAAAATCTGCATTTCGTCGCCGATTTTTCCCAGTTCCGATATTCCGACAGCCTGATGTATGTCGAATTTTCCGCCTCCGTGGACCGTGAGATGCTGGTCTACGCCGCGGACGGCGGCCGGTTCAAAGGTGAATTCCTGGTCACGGCCGAACTGCTGCAGCAGGACTCGGTGATCAGCCGCAAAATGTGGAGAAATGTGAACATGGTGGACAGCCTGGCGGAAATCGTGCCCGGGCAAAAACTGTATTGCATGAATTCTTTTGTCGTCCCGCCGCTGCCGTCGCGCATCCGTCTGACCATTCAGGATCCTCAACACCCGGAGGGCGCCGGCGTCGTCGAATGGCCGTTTCAACCCCGCCTGTTCAGCGGAGATTCTTTGCAGCTGTCCGATATCCAGATGGCCGGTTCCATCGAGCGGGATACGACGACCAGCGTATACACCAAGAACGGTTTCCGGATCGGCCCCAATCCCATCGCGCTGTATGGAATCGGCTTGCCGATCCTGTACAGCTATCTCGAAATCTACAACCTGGCGCCGGCCACCTCCGCAGCGGGCGAAAACTACCGGGTGGAATACAAAGTATGCTCCACCGACGGCGCTCTGGTTAAAAGCTACGGAGTCAAGGAGCGGCACAAGCCCGGCACATCGGCTGTGGAAGTGAACGGCGCCAATGTGGTCACTTTGGTCTCAGGCGCCTATCTGTTGCGCGTCGAAGTGACGGACCTGGAAACCAACGCGGTGACGAGAGCCGAGCATAAATTTTTCGTATACCGTGAGGGAGATTACGCCGAAGGCGGCGAGCGGTTCAAGAAAAGAGAAGAGGTCGTGGGCGCCGGCAGCGCCGGGTTGGATGCCGGCCGGTACGACACCATGGGCGAAAAGGAGATCAACGCCGAGTTTGAATATGCCCGCTACATCGCTATCAAAGAGGAGCGCGACACCTACAAAAGGCTGAATCTGGAGGGGAAACGCAAGTACATCAAAGAGTTTTGGTCGAGACGCGATCAGACGCCGAACACGCCGGAAAATGAATACAAACGCGACTATCTCGAGCGCGTTCAGTTCGCCAATCAGTCGCTGCGCGGAACCTTCCGAGATGGTTGGCGCACCGATCGCGGCCGTGTGATTCTCATCTACGGCCGCGCGGATGAAATCGAGAGGTTCCCTTTCAACAATCAAAACCGGTCTTATGAGATCTGGCATTATTATCAAGTGCAGGGGGGCGTGGTTTTCATCTTTGTCGACAAGCGCGAGATGGGGGATTATGAATTGGTCCACTCGACCGCTCGCGGCGAGTTGTACGATGAAGAGTGGTCGCGCTGGATCAATCCCAACTCAGACACCTCCAGCAGCAGCGCCACCTATTAGACATACCCGCCAATGAAAAAGCGCCCTTACAGAAGGGCGCTTTTTTTATTCCACGATCCACCCACCGGCTCTGCGCCGCGTCAACATCCCGGCGTCGGCTGGTGCGCCTCCTCAATCATGGCCAGATAATTTTCTACCGGCACATAGCTGGGTACTGAATTGCCGGATCCGATCGCATACCGCCCGCGGCTGCCGCATCCGTCGATCAGCTCTCTGGTCCTTTTGCGCACCTGTTCCGGAGTACCGGCCGAGAGGATGTTGATGTCCAGACCGCCGAGCACCGCGATCCGCTCGCCAAAGCGCTGCTGAAACGCTTCCACCGGCATGATCGCATCCTCAAACGAATGTTTGCCGTCGATACGCACGTCGTCGATCAGTGTCTGCATCACCGGCGTCACCTGACCGCAGGAATGGAGAAAGTAGGGCAGATGGTGTGTGTGGGCCAGGGCGGCGAACCGTTTGTGCCAGGGCAGAAAATAGGTTTGCAGATCCGCCGGGCTGATGAGCGTGCCGGAGCGGAACCCCATATCATCCCCCTGAAAGATCACCAACAGGGTGTCCAGTTGCAGCAACCGGCGATAATAGGCTTCGATGAGTTCACCGACCCGGTTGGTGACCGCTTTCACCAGATCCGGTTGATCCATCAGCGCAAAGCACAATCCCTCATACGAAAAAATCTTGGAGACATGCTCGAAAATGCCGGCGGCGTGACAAGTGATCAAGCCCATGCCGTCGGGCAGGTGGCTGTTCAGATACTCTAATGGAAAAAAATCAACCTGGTCCACGGCCGGCCAATTGAACTTTTCAAAATCCTGCCAATTGGCGATGACGCCCTGATGCTGCTCGTCCCATATTCGCATACGCTGCGGATCCGGGCCCACATCCTCGGCGATCAGGGAGTGAGGTTGAAAGCTCATGCCGGTTTCATAGCGGACAAAATCGTATCCCAGCCGATACCAGACGTGAATAAAATTATCCAGATAGGCTGACTGGCTGGCGCGGTCCGGCCCAAACGGCGTCCAGGTCCGGTCAAGCAGGCCGGTGACGATCGGGCGCAACAGCACATCGTCGATGATGTATTCGATCAGGGGCACGCGGCCGCCTGGGCGGTGGTGCATCAGCCGGGCGACAAAATCGCGGCCGTCCGGATGGGGGGGTGTGTTGAGAAAGGGGTACATGCGTTGGTCCTCTTTTTAGGGTAGGAACCATAATAGTCATTTGTACAAAAAATATCAAATAGTATTTGCTCCCGAAGGCTGAATTTGCTGTTGCATTTATCTGGTGATACCGTTATATTTACCGTTATGCTTGTATTGTATCCGTTAAAGGCGCTCCACTTATGAGGAAACGGCTGCTTGGTCTAGTGCAGATCATCCGGCCTGTGAATGTGGTCATCGCCATGGCCTCGGTGTTGCTCGCCGTGCTCATCTGTAATCCGCACACCCGGCTGCGCCATCTGGTCCTGGCGATGCTGGTGGGCGGTCTCGTCACCGGCGGCGCCAATGCGATCAACGATTACTTTGACATCGAGATCGATCGCATCAACCGGCCGCGACGGCCGCTGCCGGCCGGGCTGTTGCCGCCATCCGCAGCCCGAATGTTTGCCTTTGTTTTTTTCGCCTCGGCGCTGGCGCTGGCTGCGTTTCTCGGCCCACAGAGTCTGTTCATCGTCGGCGGGAGTGTCCTGTTGGTCTATGCGTACAGTGCGGTTTTCAAGACCACGGCGGTGTGGGGCAACCTGATCGTGGGCTTGACCAGCGGATTGGCTTTTATTTTCGGCGGCACGGTGGCGGGCAACTTGCAGCAGGCGTGGATGCCGTTTCTGTTCGCCTTGGTCATCAACTGGGCGCGCGAGGTCATCAAAGACATCGAAGATATACCCGGCGACCGGCAGGCCCGTGCGCAGACGCTGCCGCTCCGCTACGGCGTTCCGGCAGCGAGACGGCTGATCACCGCCCTGCTGACAGGACTGATCCTGCTCACCGGAGTGCCCTATCTGTTGGATCTCTATGGCCGCTTCTATCTGTTGGTGGTCATGACGCTGGTCAATTCGTTGTTGATTGCAGTTCTGGTGGAAGTATGGCGCGAGCTGGACAGCCGCAGGCTGCGCCGAATGAGCCTTTGCTTGAAAGCGGCCATGTTCTCAGGTCTGGCGGCCATACTGGCCGGACAATGGTAAGGGATCCCTCTTTTCATGCGGGCACTTTTACAACGCGTTACTCAAGCGTCGGTCAAGATCCATGGAGTTGAAACCGGCCGCATCGATCGGGGAGTGGTGGTCTTTCTCGGCGTCAGCAGTCGGGACGCGGAGAGCGCTGCCGTTTATCTGGCTGAACGGATAGCTCACCTGCGCATTTTTCAAGATGACGAAGGCAAGACCAACCTTTCGTTGGTGGAGGTGCGAGGTTCGGTGCTGGCGATCTCTCAGTTCACCCTGTACGCCGATTGCACGCGCGGCCGGCGTCCGGGTTTTTCTTACGCCGGCCGGCCGGAGATCGCCGAACCGCTTTATCACCGTTTTATGGAAGGGTTGCGTTCTTTCGGTGTGATGGTGGCCGAGGGGCAATTCGGCGCCGACATGCTGGTGGAAATACACAACGACGGCCCGTTTACGATTTTGCTGGACAGCGACGAAAAGCGCCGAGAGGATTGAGGGTGTTCCAGGAACTGCAGAAACATACGTACGTGTTGGCATCGCGATCGCCCCGGCGCAGTCAGTTGTTGTCGATGATTCAGCTGCCCTTTACCGTGTTGGCCAGCGACCATGATGAGAGTGCGTTGGACGAGCCGGATCCCATCCGCCATGTTCTGCTGCAGTCGTTGGCCAAGGCGCAGCAGGTGGCCGGCCAGGTGGAGGAGGCGATCGTCATCGGCGCCGACACCATCGTCGTGCTGGACGGTGAAATTCTCGGCAAACCCGTGTCTCCGGAGAATGCGGCGGAGATGCTGCGCCGGCTGAGCGCCAGAACGCATCATGTGTTTACCGGGTTTTCTCTTATCGACCGGCCGCAGGGCCGTACGCTTTCCGAGTACGAGGCAACCGCAGTGCACTTTCGCGCACTGTCGGAGCAGGAAATTCTCTCCTACGCGCACAGCGACGGCCCCAAGGACAAGGCGGGCGCCTATGGCATTCAGGACGCCAGCGCGGTTTTTGCCGACCGGATCGACGGATGTTTTTACAATGTGGTCGGTCTTCCTTTGACCAAATTCTATCTTGCCTTATCAATGTTTATTCAAAACAGTTAGGAAGTCTGTGAAGGAAACAGCTCAAGAGATTGCTCAAGAATTGATCCGTCAACGCGAGTTGAGGGGTCTCAACGTGGCCCAGCTGTCGGCAAAAACAAAAATCGCCGAACGGTTCATCGAAGCCATGGAACAGGGGGAGTTTACTTTTCTTCCGCCGGTTTATGTGCGTGCTTTTCTCCGCACTCTGTCGCTGGAACTGGGGTTGGATCCGGAGGTGATGATTCGCCGGTACCGTTCGCTGATCGGCCAGCCTGAGGCGGAGGCGGTGGAAGACGAACCCACCGCAACAGCCCACGTTGTGCCACCGGCCGTTCCCAGCGGACAGGAGACCTATGGTCTGGGTAAAAAAGAGCCGTCCGGCCGGGAACAGGCTACCGGCGACAAACGGGCCCTGATCATCGGCAGCATGGCGTTGATCGCCTGTGTGGTTCTGGCTGTCTATTTCCTGTTGTTGCAGCCGGCCGAAGAGACGCCGCTGCTGGATACCGGAACCGTGGTGGAAAAAATCGAACCGGGCGCCTCGGCAGACACCACTCTGCTGATCCCGCTGAACGAAACGCCGTCCGCAGAGATCCCGGCGACCGAGGACCTTCAGCTGGCCATCAAGATTTCCGACAGCGCCTGGGTGCGCATCGTCTATCAGGACAGCCTGGTGGATGAGGGGGTGTTCGCACCAGGCGACGGCCGCAACTGGTCCAGCTCCAACCGTTTTTATATGAAAATCGGCAATGCCGGCGGGGTGCACCTCTATCTGAACAACCGGGATCTGGGCGATGCGGGCGTGCGCGGTCAGGTGGCCAATTTGATGATCGACGGGCAGGGGGTGAGCAAAATCAGCGATGCGGATTTTCCGGCGGCGATGAGACACACGCCGGGCCGCGAGTGATCGATATGGATGAAGCAGAAGGACCCCGGGCGTCTCGCAGCTGCGGGCCGGCCTCCTCTGTGCGTCAGACGCCGATCCTGGGCATGGAAGCGCGCAGTATCAAAAACATTTATTTCCTTGCTGTCTGCGGCACGGCCATGGCCTCACTGGCCGCCCTGCTCAAGCAGATGGGCTATCACGTGTATGGTTCCGACAGCGGCGTCTATCCGCCCATGAGCACCTTTCTGCAGGACCAGGGCATTCCGGTGTTCGACGGTTTCGATCCCGCGCATCTCGATCCGGCGCCCGATCTGGTGGTGGTGGGCAACGTCATCTCCCGCGGCAACGTCGAATTGGAAGAGCTTCTGGACCGCCACATCCCCTATGTTTCTCTTCCGGATGCTCTGCGCGAGTTCTGCATTCGCGGCCGCCGTTCCGTGGTGATCACCGGCACGCATGGCAAAACCACCACCAGCGCGCTGCTCGCCTGGATGCTGGAGCAGGCCGGTCGCCGGCCCAGTTTTTTAATCGGCGGAATCCCCAACAATTTCGGCCGGGGATTTCAATGGGGCGCCGGCCACGAGATCGTCCTGGAGGGCGATGAGTACGATTCGGCCTATTTCGACAAGACCGCGAAATTTCTGCATTACCTGCCGGATATCGGCGTCATCAATCATGTTGAATTCGATCACGCGGACATTTACACCTCGCTGGATGAGATCGCCCTGGCCTTTCGCCGCTTTGTCAATCTGATCCCCCGCAGCGGTCTGCTGGCCGCCTGTTTTGATTTTGATAAAGTTCGTGAGGTGTGCCGCAACGCGTTATGTCCGGTGCGCTCGTTCGGCCTGGGGGAGGAGAATGCGTGGCGCGCCTGCGACATCGAACAGACCGACCGGGGCCAGAACATGAACGTGATGAAAGAAGGCCGGCTGTTCGCCCGCGTTTTCATCCCCCTGTTCGGCGATCATAACCTTCGCAACAGCCTCGCCGCCATAGTGGTGGCCGATCATCTGGGGCTTTCAGTGGATCAGATCCGGGATGGCCTGGCCGGCTTTACCAATGTGCGAAGACGGCTGGAGTTGAAAGGGGAGGCCGGAGGCGTTCAGGTGTACGATGATTTTGGCCATCATCCTACCGCCATTCGGGAGACGCTGGCCGGGTTTCGCCGCCTGCACCCGGACCGGCGCATCTGGGCGCTGTTTGAGCCGAGAACCGCCACCACCCGTCGTTCCATCTTTCAGAACGAGATGGTCGAAGCCTTTCAGGACGCGGACGGCGTGCTGGTCTCGGCAGTGGATCGGCCGGATAAAGCGCCGGCTGGTCAGGTGTTCTCCAGCGAACAGCTGGCCGCTGATCTGGGGCGTCTGCATAAACAGGCGTTTTATATCGAGACCGTCGACGCCATGGTGGATTTTTTAAAACACCGGCTGCAGCCGGGGGATGTGGTGATCACCTTCAGCAATGGTTTTTTCGGCGGCATCCATCAAAAAATATTAAACGCATTAACCTGACCCTCTTTTATGCAGAGGCGCGGCGATCGCGCCGCTGCCAAAAGGAGCGGACAGGAGACCCTTTACCTGTGAGGTCTTGGCCTATGGAGAGAAAAACACGGCAGCGCAGAGAGTTCAAAACGCAATACGCGGAACCGATGGATGAGAAAATGGAGCGGTTGATCGCAAAAATCAGAACGGATCTATGCGATTCTATCATTCCGATCTCCCTGACCCGCTTGAGCCCGTTTGAACGAAAACAGATTCATCGCGAATTCGACCGCGACCCTTCGGTGACCACTAAAACCTATCGCATCGGCGAAGAGGAATACGAGCTGCGATTGTATCCGGTGATCAATTTACGCAAATATGCGGAGAAAAAAGCCGAAGAGGCGATCCAGAGCGGACAAAAAGTGGTGTTGCCGCACATGAGCAGTTACGAACGTTTTATCGTGCACGAGGCGCTGAAAAACAACGAGGCGATCAAAGCCAACAGCTTCGGCGAAGGCGACGATCGTCACATTGAGCTCGAGCCGGAGCTGTTCGGCAGGGGCTTGCGCAAGATCATGAAAAAGATCAAACTGTTTTAGCGTCGAGGTACACCGGATTGGTCAGACACAGGCGCCGGCCGGTGTCGCTCATCACCTGTAGACGGACATAGCCCCGATCAGGCAGGACGTGATCGGTCAACTCTATTTCAAAATGGTGACAAGCAGGAGGTACAGCGAGCGGTCGTTGCACCTCCTGTTTTTTTTGGCAGTCGCCGATGATCAGGTCGACGCGGTCGAGGAAGCCGAAATGAGCGCTGGAGGAGGCGACGATTTTCAAGGTTCCGCCGGAACCCACGACGGTTTCACCGCTGCTCAGGCCATCCACCCACAGCTGCGCAAACGGACCGTTGCTCACCAGACAGCGGCCGGCCTGCAGAGCGCTGACCATTCGGTCGATGGACCGCGGCGGCGGCCCGTAGAGGCCGGTGCGAACAGCGCCGAACACATGGTGCGTGCTTTCCAGTATGGACCAGAACGGCACGCGGATGTGGCGGACGCGGTTGAAATCGCCGTGGCTGTCGTTGCCGCCGATGATGGCAAGACGGCGACCGGCGAGCAGCTGCCGCACCCAGGCCGGAAGGCCGGCCTTCCAGCCGCTGGCAGCCTCCCCATTCCATATCTGCAATCCATGCAGCCCCGGCGCGGCGTAATCCTCCATAGACCACTTGGCCCGTCCCAGCACCAGGCGTTGCGGCCACGGCGGCTGTGCTTCAGGATGTGCGGCGACCGCAGCCGCCTGAGGTGACAGTCTGCGCAACACTTGGGCGACTTGTTCCTGTGGCCGGATCTGCGGCCAATTCTCGCCGGAATCGCCGCTGCCGGGATAGAACGCGGGGTCGTTAAAGATTAACAGGTGCACGTTTCTGCCGCGGCGATTTCCGACCGAGACCTCTTCACCACAGATGATTTGTATCTCGTTCGCCTCATTGAGCGCCTGGACCTCCTCGTGCAAAGCCCGCCATTTGCCAAGCTCCGCATCGGCCGCCAGATAGTCGTCCGCCTGATCGTCCAGATCAAAAGAATGATCAGTGACCGCCACAGCGCCCAGACCGATCGCTTTGGCCATGGCCAGCAGAGCCGGCAACGGCGGTCCGAACTCTACCTGATTGTCGGTATAGGAGCTGTGACAGTGCAGATCGGTCCAGAGACAGCGCTCTGACCCGGGCAGCGACTCCTCATCCACCTGCACAGTAAACGGTGCGTGGCCGGCCCCGGCAAAGTTGTCGTTGTGGATCACCTGGCGCCGGCCGTTGATTTGTGCCTGCACCACCGCCGCCACCGTCGCTCGACCGTTTTCCACCGGGATTTTTTGCAGATGGAACAGCCGGTACCAGAGCGGTCGATCAACCGGTTGGTTCAGAGCAAAGGTCCAGGTTCGTTCGGCGATGCGAACGGTCAGTTTCTCCAGCAGAATGGGAAATCTGTGGCTGTCCTTGATCAGCAGCAGCACCGGCAAATCCTCACCCTGCTGCAACCGGTGCGGCACATCCACCAGGATCTCCGGTTCTTTCTTGTACAAAAGACTGAACAGGCCGGGTAAGCGAAAATGGGTTTCAGCGTACAAGACCAGTGGAAGAATACGTATGAGATCAGACCATTCGGAGATCAGCATTTTTCATTCGTGATTTGATGAAAGACGATCGCAGCAGGCTTGCTGCTTGCCGCCCGCGGCGACAGGTATTTGTATCGGACGTAATGGAGCTTGGCAGAAAGGCTGTCGAGAAAAAAACGGTCCAGCACATAATGAAAAGAGGGATCAAAATAGCAATTCAGGCTGCATCCAGCACAGGGCGGAAAAGCGCCCTGTTGTCTTTTCAACGCGCGAAACCAATCGCTGTGATACGCATCTGCCAGGTCCATTATCTGCTGCGTCTCCTGGACAAAGTGGTAACAGGGCGCCAGCAGCCGATCGTCGGGGGAGATGACCAGCACACTGTCCATGACCCGGCAGCGGGGCCGTGCGATTCGATTTCCACCCTGACGCAGCAGCCGGTGAAACGCGGTGTTGATGTAGACATAGGGGCGGCCGGCAAATTCTTCGACATAGGACAGCTCTTGCTCGGACAGGGGCTGATACCCCTGATGGCGAAACACCGGGTTGACGATGAGGATCAGCCTGAGCTCTTCGGCGATGCGGCTGAGCAGCGGCAATTGCTCCAGATTGTGCGGTCCGATGGTAAAGGTGATATCCGGCCGCTCGCCGCAGCTCCGCGCCAGGTCCAGGCTGTCGAGTACGCGGTCGAACGCCGGCGCGCCGCGTAAACGGTTATGTACCTCCGCTTCAGCGCCATCGAGGGAAAAGTGGAGAAAATGCACCAGCCCGGCCAGTTCGTTGCAGCGCTGTGGATAAAGCAGCGCATTGGTGGTCAGAGTGGTCTTTAATCCGCAGGCGTGGGCGGCGCGCAGCATCTCCGGCAGCTGAGGATGCAGCAGCGGCTCCCCGCCGGTAAAATCCACGAAACGAACGCCGATCCGCCGCGCCTCATGCAGCCGTCGCACCACCACCGCAAGTGCGGCATCGTCCGTTCGTCCCTTGCGCCAGATGTCGCAGACGCGGCAGCGGCAATTGCACTGTTCGGTGATATAATACTGCAGGAGCAGGGGACGAAGAAGGGCCATGGCGGTTCAGTTTCATTCAATAGGCGTACACATCATCTTTCCAGATGATGGTTTTATCCAGCCAGAGGGCGGGCGGCATCAACAGCACGAATAAAAAATAGAATCCTTCGAATCCGGGTCCGGACCTGAAAAGCTCTCGAGCGGAGAGCACGGGCCGGCTGGATAAAATCAATCCGTCGCCCAGCACGATGGCCGCCAAAGCGATCCATCCGGCGGGATGCAGCAGTGCCGCGCACAGCCAGACCAGCATGCGGATGCAATAGGTGATCGCCATCAGCATCTTTCCCAGCGGCCGTACCGGCTGGATGCCCAGCGCCCACCGCCTGCGTTGCTGGTACAGCTGCTTTAAAGACTTTTCCGGCCGGCTTTGAACAATCGCCGCCTGCTCGGTGTGCAGAACCACGCGCCAGGAGGTCTTGCGGCTGATCGCGTTCAGCAGGCTGAAATCCTCGATCAGGCTATAGTTCAACTTGCGGTATCCACCCACCTCATCGTAGGCCGACCGGCGGAACGCCATGTTGTTGCCCATCCAGCTCAGCGGTTTGCCCGCCTGCGCACAGGCGGACGAGATCAGTTGCAGGAACAGCCAATCCAGCGATTGCACCCGGTCCAGCCAGTTGGTGTCGCCGTGACTCCGGTGCAACAGCGTCAGGCCGCCGACCATACCGACCTCGGCGGTGAAATAGGCCAGATGCGTCTCTATCCATCGAGAAGGAACCCGGCAGTCGGCATCGGTGATAAAGATGAACGCGCCGTTGCTTTTTTCGATCGCCTGGAGCACGGCGCCCGCTTTGCCGGAAAGCTCTTTAGCCTGGCGCTCCAGCGCCAATACAGTTACATGCTGTTTCCCCTCAGCAAAGGCCTGCAGCAGCGCCAGCGAGCCGTCGTGGGAGGCGTCGTCCACCAGCAGGATCTCGAGCTTTTCAACCGGATACTGCAGCTGCAGCAGGCTGTCCAGGCAACCGGGCAGCTCGTCTGCCTCATTGCGGCCGGCGATGATGACCGAGACCAGCGGCACGTCCGTCTGTTCGTCCCTGGGCCAGGGCCGGCGTACCATGCGGCGGACCCAGAGGCTCAGCGACACATACAGACAGGCAAAAAGGAGGCTCAACGTTCCCACCATGACGTCATCCTTTTTTGCGAGAGAGCAATTTCATGGAAACCGGATTGGTGCCGCCGCCGATTTGCATCCACAGCGGCAGGTTCTCCGGCGCGGGCCCCATCTTGAGAATCATCTGGCCCTGGCGGCCGAAGCGGTTGGTCAACAGGTCGGTTTTCCATTCCCTGGGCTTCAGCGGACTCTGCGGCACAAAATCGAGCACAATGCGGCGCACCGGCAGATCGGAGAAAGAGCCTTCGACCGGATCGCCGATCTCCACCTTGCCGGTGACGACCCACAGCTGGCTTTCGATTTCTAAAAGGCAATGCAGCGAGTCCAACGGCGCCGGATCCATGCCGCGCAACTGATAGAGCAGGGAGAAAAGCGTCTGCAGCTCGTCGCCGATCTCCCAATCAAAACCATGCGAAGCGTGGGCGCGACCGGCGGCGTAATCATAGAACACCGCCATTTCCTGATTCAGGTTCTTTTGTTTTATTTTTTTGTCGATCTGGACAACCCGTCCGCTGGGTTGGTCGATCAGTGTGATATAGCGGTTGTTGACCGGAAAGACCAGGTCTGCCCAGAACTTGGTGTCCGTGTCGACCTGAATCCGCCACAGATTTTCGGGAAGTGCTTCACAGCGCATCCGCGCCCGGGCTGCCGCGACGCCGCGGAACGAAAGGGAGAAGGTCAGCGCTTCGCGTTCGAACCGGTTCAGATCGCTGTTGCCGATGAACTTGGATTCTGCGGTCAGCAGAAACGGGACGAGCAGCAGGACGGTCCACTTGATCATCGCCGCCGCTCCCGCTGATACCGGCGCAGCCGGATCATCTTGATGAGATTGTTGGACAGCTCTTTAAACGAACGCGGATGCAGCAGCAGATAGCGCTGGGTGTAACAGGTGGTCCAGCAGCCGCGGCATGCGGCGTACTGCTGTAACCGTTCATGATAGGTGGCGCTGCTGAAAACGTCCTGCAGCGTTTGTTCTGAAAGTTGGCCGAGAGGCTCGCCCCAGCACAGATGGACCTCGCCGGTTTCCATGATCGTGACGCGGGTCATCCACAAGCGACTGGCGACAAACGGGCAGGGGGTGGTTGCGCCGTTTCGCAGAAACGGACCGATGCCGCGGATGAATGAATTTAGATTCAGAATATCCGGATGGTGGTCCAGGTAGGCCAGCAGCGTATCCAGCCGTTCGTCCGGAACGATCTGCAGTTCGTCGTCGCTGCGCGTGGTCTCTGTGAGATGATGGTATAATCCAATGGTGGCGCGCCATTTCAGGCGGCGGGCGCTTAAAATCAGCTCGGGCACCTGGTCGAGATTTTTTTGATTGAGGACGATGTTGGCGTAGAGCAGGGATTTCGACTTGGATTTTTCTTTCATCTCGCTGATCAGGGCCATATGGTCCAGCACCGTGCGGCTGTACTGTTGGACGCCGCGCAAATAGTCGCCGGTTTCGCCCAAACCGTCCAACGAGGTCTGGATGTTGATATCGTTCGCCAGGCAATAGGCGGCCGCCTCACTCACCCGATCCCGCTGGTGATACAGACCGGTCACCAGGGTGGTGGCGACGCGAAACGTTTTTTTCGCTTCCGCCAGAATCGGCAGCAGATCGGGATTCAGCAGCGCTTCGCCGCCGGAGATGAAACCGAGATAGGCGCCGTATTTTTTCAGATCCGCGGCGATCGCGCGAAAGCGTTCGAGGCTCATGTTCGCCGGATCGCTTTCCCGCTCATACACCCGGCATTGACGGCAGCGTTGGCTGCACAGCCGGGTGATCCGGATCTCTGTGCTCGAGTTGACCGGACGGCGGGCAACGGCGTGCCGGAGGATGAGAAAGGGATTGATGCGCATAGGGGTTTGTTCGATTTTCCTTGCCGTGGCGAAAAGGTTCTGAGGCGCTCTGGTTTTGAATAGGAAATTTACGATTTATTCGCGGGTTTAAAAAGAAAATTTATTCGGCCCGAGCGGGAAAGAAGCAGATCAACCGGCTAGGTAGGACCC
>CAZKQR010000018.1:0-10765 GCA_964554965.1 uncultured Cytophagia bacterium
ACGCGATAGCTGAGAAATTCCGCGTACATGCTGCCCAATCGACCGACGCCGATCAAGCCGATATTGATTTGCTTTTTCACAGTGCACCCTCGTTGTTAGAATTTATAGCGTCATGGGTTTTTCTATCCGGGTTGCTCGCCAAGGGGAGCGTGCTCTTTAAAGCCAGCACTGAGCCGCGATCGACCAGATGGGATCGTAGCTCGATGCGATTCGGCTCTCCCCCCTCTCCGGTCATACGGCGGATCAACAGCTTCATGCTCTCCTGACCCATCTCATAGATGGGTTGATGAATAGTGGTCAGCGCAATTCGATGCATATTGGTGACCGGCAGATCGTCATATCCCACCAGCGACAGCTGATCAGGGATCTCGATACCCAGCTCGCGACTGATGCGATAGATGATATGGGCCATGGCATCGCTGCCGGCAAAGATCGCCGTATAGTGATCGCGCTGTGCCAGAATCTTGCGCGCATATTGTTCGAACGGGGATTCGATCAACCGTTCCTGAAAAGTAAAATTATTCGCCGGATCAAAGGGAATGCCGTGGTCGGCCAAGGCCTGGCGATACCCCATGAAGCGGGCGTTTTCGCTGCTAAAGATGGTGCTGAGCGTGATGGCAATCTTTCGATGACCTTGGGCCATGAGGAAACAGGTCAAATCATAGGCGCCGCGATAGTTGTCGCTGGTGACGAAATCAAGGTTCTGGCCGGGTATCTCGCGGTCAAACAGAATCACTGGAATATCTCGCCGCCGGAACCTCTCCACGACAGCGCTGTTCTTCTCGGCTGAAGCGGCGGTGGGCATATAGATCAAGCCCGAAATGCCATAATTTAAAATCTGACTGGCGTGAAAATCCGCATGAACATACAGGTCATCGGTGTTGCACAACAGAACGCTGTACCCGTTCCGCGCCGCCTCATCTCCGGCGCCGCGAAGAAATTCAGAGGCATAGCCGCTGCGAATGTCGTGCACCATGACCGCGACGATGGTCTTTTTGCCATGATCTTTTTCCGGCCGTAGAACAAAGGTGCCCAGACGACGCTTTCTGATCAGATACCCTGAATTGACCAAATTTTGTATCGCCTGGCGGATGGTGGCCCGCGCCAGGCCGGTCTGTTCGACAATCTCTTCCTCAGTGGGTATTTTATCGTCAGGCTTGAAAATGCCCTGCTCGATCTGCTCAACTAACCAGGTCTGCAGCTGGTAATACTGAGGAATTGGACTGTTACGATCAATCATCATGGCATTTAGCCGCCTGATTTTGTATATACAATTATACTATTTTATTTCGATTTTGTCAAGCAGATTTGCATTTTGGCGTAATTTTCTTTAAAAACTAGGCATTCCTACGATAAAAAAAGCGTTTGCGTCAGCAAATTCGACAAAAAGAGGCCTGCACCAGGCTGGCTACCTTTTCCAGCACGGCCGCATAATGACCGACGCCGATGGCCATGTGATGACTGGGCCCTTGCTCAGACCAGCGGGTTAAAAAGTCGGCGGCCGAAAGGTCAAATTTGTACCGGCTGTTGGTGTTGCCGATGTCCAGAACCGGCCCTGGTACAGAGTGCCCCTGAGCGCACAACAACTTTATCCCGCCTTCAGCCGTCTGCACCACGGCCAGCAATGTGACCGGCCCGTGCCGGACGGTCATCTGTACGGATAGGCCCTTTCCAGGCTTGCCGTGGTAGACCGGCACCGGCACCAGTCTGACTTTGCCCTGCGCAATGGAGGCATGACCAGGCCCATCATGACCCAACAGCACGATATCCTCATTCAGATCCAGCGCATAGAATTCAGAAAAGCTTCCGCCTATTCCAAATAGATCCAATAGCTTCATGGCAATCACATTTTTGATCTCATACTCACCGGCCACCGGCACGCCGTGCATGGTGAGCAGGGTGTTGCCGGGAATGACAGAAGTGATCACCTCCTCAGCCGCAGGGTCGCCGATGCCCTCATAGTAATAGGCCAGGGCGCCGAGTTTTTTTTCTTCCACCACCGCATCCAGGGCCAGAGAGGTCTTGGCCGCGCGTTCGAGTTCTTGCCGGCTGCAGGCAGGATCGACTTGAAATTCTTGCGCAAACTCTTGCAGCTTTTCCTGCAGCTGTGCCGTGCTGACTTGGCTGCGTTGGCGAAGGATTTCGCCGATTTCCACAAACTCGAAATGGCTGCCAAACACGGCAGACAGTCCTGTTTTGTCGCTGTACACATCCAGCATGCCGCCGTAATAATGGCCGAGAAGACCGATGCGGGTTTCAGCCAGGCCGGCTGCGGCCTGGCCGGCTTCCAACCAGCCGTTGATCTCCTGCCAGGCAGCCGGATCTTGCAAAGTGCCGGCGACCAAATGGTAGTCAATATGGCTGCGGTTAAAAACCGAGGCGATCTCGGGCGCGGAACAGGCCTGACAATAGGCCAACCATTCGCCGGTCATGACGCCGCGATCACCCAATGCATTGAAAGCCGCGTAGTCAATGCCGGATGTCGGCTGCAGACTGAGCACAATGACCGGCGCTTTGACTTGCTGCACCACCGGCAGCACCGTGGAGCTAAGGGCATAAGTGGAAATGTATAGCAGAACCATATCCACCTGTTCTCGAGCCAGTTGACTGCCGACCTGCCGGGCTTGCTCCGGATTATCGACAATGCCGGTGTTGATGAGCTTGATCCGCGGATGATCTCTGCTGATCCGCTCGGCCATGGCCTGTTGATAGCCCTGCAGACGTTCGTACAGACCGGGAAACTGCGGCCAATAGGTGTCCAGGCCGATCCCATACAAGCCGACCGTAAAGGGGCGTGACTGGCTGGATGACATGAGGATCTCCTTTTAAAAAACGCCGGGTTCTCAATCCATATGAAACATCTCGACCAGCGGCCACTCCAGAGGCCGGCCGTCGTCCTGGCACTCCATCAGGTCTTTCATATAACTCCACCATCGGCGCATGATCGGATGATCAGGAAGCGTCTGACTGAGATTCATGTCGCTTTGCGTTTGCAGAGCGAACAGCGTATCGGTGTCCCCGTCGAGGCAGATGGTGTAATCGGAGAGGCCGGCCTGGCGCAGCAACCAAACCAGCTCGGGCCATATCTCATCATGCCGGCGTTTATACTCCTCCGCAACACCGGGCTTGAGCTTCATCTTAAAGGCGACGCGATTCATTTTAACTTTTCCTTTGCAGAAACTGCGCACAGCCGACAAACAGCGTCAAGCCGATGCGGCCGACTGGATTACATCGCCGGCTGGGTGCCGAGATAATTGGCATAACCGATGACGATCGTGGAACCGATCAGGGTCGCCAGGGCGAGGCCCACCATAAATTTGGTCATGCCGCTGGTGTTTTTCCACTCTTTGAGAAAAATGCCCCAGAGCGTGCTAAAGATGATAATGCTCGCCATATGAATGGTCCAGCTGGAGAACTTGTAATGCCCCATTTGGGTTTCGCCCATGGTGTAAAAAAAGAATTGCATGTACCAGGTGCAGCCGGCCAGAGCGCTAAAGAGGAAATTCGCCAGCAACGGCACGCGGGAGGTTGAAGCGGCCTTGGCCGGCGCCTCTGTGCGTTCATATTTGCTGGTATATTGATGCAGGGTTTTGTTTTTAAGCAGCAGGTACAGGCACCAGAAAAAGTTGGTGGTAAAGCCGCCGGCCAAGACCACAATCAATTTCGGCAGACCGGTCCAGATGCCATTGGCCCCATATTTAAGGGCGCTGACAGAGATGGGCTCGCCGGCAGACATGCCATAGGCCATGCAGGAGCTCATGACGCCGGAAAAAGTGGCGACCAGGATGCCCTTCCAGAAGCTGAACTCTTTGATGGATTCCCGCTTCTGCGCGTCGGTCATCTCTCGTTCTTTGGACATGCCGGCCAGTGCTACAATGACGATGCCCTGCAGACAGATGATGATGCCGATGAGAATGATTTGACCGGGTATCGTATGCAGCTTGGCGCCGATGGTGCCGTCAAAAATCGGCGGCATGATGGTTCCAAAAACCGCGCAGTATCCCAGAGCCACCGCCATGCCGAGGCTCATGCCGAGATAGCGCATGGTCAGGCCAAAGGTCAATCCGCCAAAGCCCCACATCATGCCCCAAAAGTAGGTCCAGGCCAGGGTATTGAATGATTGTTCCGACAGAACCTGAAAGAGATTGGGAATTATCAGGCCCGCCATCAGCCAGGGCATGACGATCCAGCTGAACGCACCTCCAGCCAGCCAGTAGACCTCCCAAGCCCATTTTTTCACCCCGCGATACGGGACGTAAAAACTTCCGGAAGCGAGACCGCCAAGCCAGTGGAAAAAGACACCCAGAATCGGATTCGGATTCATGAAAAGCTCCTTTGTTTGTGATGGATACGATTTTTAAAATTAACGATGCGCCACTACTAAAGCAAGCTAAAAATGACCGTTAGTGCCCTGTTCGCTGGTGCTTTCACGGTTTGTTCAGGCAGTGGTATGGCGCAAGCCAGTGCGGCGATCTACCTGTTGGTTAAAAATTCAATCAGTTCAGCTGGATGGTCGGTCTGAATGCCGTCGCAGCCCCATTCCAAGGCCTGGCTCCAGTCATCCGGCTGACGGTCATCCATGATGACCTTTGCACCGGCCTGGTGACAGCGGCGGGCAAAAGACGGTGTAAAGTGGGCCCAGGTGGTTGCAACCAGCGGCGGATGAAACCGCTGTAAGAGCGCTTGCAGGTTCTTCTCCGCTCCTGGATCGGGCATGATCAGACATTCCGGACACAGCTTCACCACCTGCTCCAACTCATCCTCATCCGCGTACCACAAAACATCGCCGCTCATGCCCCAGGCCTGAATCAGGCGAACCAGCGTATCCACAGGCGCCTGTTTGAGGTCCAGATAGATGCCGATTCGTCCTTTGCACAGCGTGCAGATCTCTGCGAGCTCTGGGATTCGCCTGAAAGCTTTTTCGACCTCCGGATTTCCGCCGAGGTCGAGTGCCTGCAACTGCTGCAGCGGCAAGTCGGAGATTTTGACCTTTTTGCCGTCAAGCGGAATCGTTATGGATGCGTCATGAAAGCTGACGAACCGGCGGTCCAGCGTGGTGCGCACATCAATTTCGACGAAATCCGCGCCCTCATCGATCGCCTGCTGATAGGCCGCCAGGGTGTTCTCCGGATGAATGGCATGACTGCCGCGATGCGCCACCACATAGATGCCGCCCTGTCGCGCGGGTTTGAGGGGACTGCGCTTTGCCGATGGACCGGCGCCGCACGCCGGGATCATCGCCAGGCAAAGCGTCCAGGCCAGGGTTGAATTGAAATTCATTTTTTCCTCTCCCCTTTTGGTTCAAGAAAACCGCGATGAATTCCGCCGTTCATGGAAAACACAGCCCTCCCCTGGTTGTAACGAAAACGGACCACTCTGCCGTCCACCCACACTCGGCTTTGCGCAGAGCCGGCCGGCAAGGCTACGGTCGCACGCGTTTTCCTCGGGATGTCCAGCGAGAAGTTCAACCTCAGCGACTCTGGTTCTTGGCGCCACTCCACGGTCACCGGCCCGTGTTCGGTAACCACCAAGCCTTCGGCCTTTTTCAATTTGCCCAATTGCGGTTTAATGAGAATACGGTTTTTCTTCAACGGCCATCGAACATCCACCCCCAGCACCTTGCGGCTGAGGAAATAGGCGGGCACGGCGCCGAAATTATGAAAAGGTCTCTCATTGGAAAAACTTTCACCGACGGTATACCCTTTGTTCTCCATCGCGGTCATCTTTTGCCAGCGCAGCTTGATCAGTTCGAGCGTTCGGTCATCCCATTGAGCGGTGTCCATAGAGAACAGCAGCTGGAGCAGCCAGAAATGAGTGTAGGTGAACATGGCCTGAGAGGCCTGCTGATAATGGTCGAGCAGTCCCTGCAGCACCTGGGACCGTCTCTCCTGCGGCACAATGCCGCGGTCAAGAGGGATGAGTGCAGAGTGCCAGGACGGCGGATGTTCGGTGGAACCATTATAGGTTTGCTGCTGCGGATTCCACAGCACGGCGTTAAATGAGCGGTACAAATCATCCGCCGCCTGTTGGTACAGAGAACTCCGGCGTTCATCTTTGACGCGCCGGGCCAGAAAGGCGGCATCGAGCAGTGCCCGATAGACAAAGGCGTTGAGCGTAGCTCCCTCGCATACTGTGTAACAGAGGGGGTTATCGATGATAACGAATTCGCGGGCGCGAATCAGTCCCGAAGCCGTGCGATGATCCAGGAACCATTGCATCTGGCCGGTGAGCGCCGGCCACATCTCGTGGAGAAACGCCTGATCGCCGCTGACTTGATAATAGTCGCGCAACGCCTGAACCCACAGGCAGGCATAGTCCTCGATGTACCAATGGATGTCATGGCGATCCGACGGATGATGCGCTTTCAGGCGGCCGCTGGAATCCGCACTCTGGCTGATATCGCGGATTATTTTTCGAATCAGCCGCGGATCACTATACAGCGAATCCGGGCCGCTGAAGGCGATGCGGGTGAGCGGCCATTCCAGAGTGGCGGCATCTCCCATCCATTCGGCCCGTTCCCAAACACAGTCCTGGTAGCCATCTTCAGTCACCTGCTCCATCGTATAGATGGACTGATCCCACAGCCGCGTCAACACAGAATCATCGCAGGAGAACCGGGCCAGCCGGATAAAGGGATAGGTTCGATTGAAAAACCGGACGGAATGAAAAATGAGCGAATCAGTGGCTTCGATCATCAGATCGGCGTCCGCAAGGCCAAAGGAATCATGCATGCGCAGTGTCTGCCTGCCGGCCCGAGTGAGGTAGGTAAAATCACGGATGCGGATGGTGACGCCGGCAGCCGCCTCCACCTCCATGGCCACGGTCAACAACACGTTGCGGCTAAAAGAAGCCTGGATGCTTTTGCAGCGGCTGGGCAACGCACAGGACAGCGTAGCCGGGACCTCTTTTTCCGACAGCAAAGGGATCGAGCGCTCATGCAGGAGACCCCACTGATCACCGGGAAGCGAACGAGCGTAGGGCCATTGGGAATCATCGAACGCTAGTGCCAGTGGGTCGCCGGAATCTCGCTGCGCATCCACCGTTTCGACAAATCCCTCCCATTTGGACTGCGCCTGCTTGAACCGGGTCATTCCCGAACAGCGCACCAAAGCATTCGAGTTATAGGTGTGATCGCCGATCTGCAGCAAAAAGGTCAGGCCGGGCGCATGGGCCATGCGCATGCCGTTGGATAGGCCGCCATACACCAGAAAGGCGAATGCGTTGTCGCCGGCAGCGAGGTACGGGCTGATGTCGATCCTGTCATACTCCGGCCGGCTGGGATCAAAGCGGCTTGGCCCCAGCAACACGTATTTGCCGTTGATGTACAAGGCGTAATAGGAATCAGCAAAAACATACGCCTCGGCGCGCGCGGGGACGCGATCGAGATGGACGGTTTTGCGAAACACCGCCGTGTGAGCCGTATCGGCGCTCCAGATAAACGAACGCTGCAGTTGTTCAGCAACCGATGCAGCCGTTGCAAGAGAAGTGTGAAAAAGAAGCACAAAAAAAAGTGTCTTTACACCTTTCATAGCCTGGGCCTTCTCGTGACAGCAGACTCTTGGTTGATGAAAATGATGGCATCGACTATCAGCATCCCTGCCGTTGATCCTGATAGAGTGCGCACGGTTTTTTTGGGACCGGCTGCCTGATCAGGCCGAAGGGCGTCCGGTTGAAGCCCGGACCACCAGTTTGGTGGCCAGCCGAACCATCACGGGTTGCTGCGCCGTCTGCGCCGGCTGCAGGTAGGGCAGCAGCAATTCCACCGATTTTTTGCCAATCTCCACACGCGGCACATCCACGGTGGTCAGGGGCGGCGTGGTAAAGGCGGATATTTTGTCGTTATCGAATCCGGCTACAGCGAGATCCTGCGGGACCTGCAGCCCCTCCTCTTTCAGCCGGATCATGGCGCCGATGGCCACTTCGTCGTTGACCGCAAAAACGGCGTCAGGACGTTGAGCCAGAGAAAGCAATCGCTCGACCGCCAGCACCCCGTTCTCTGCTAAAAAGCCGCCGGGAACAATCAATCGCTCATCAAGCGGCAGTCCGCGACGCCGGCACACATCGCGATAGGCTTGCAGTCGTTCCCGAGCGCCGGTCACATCGGCGGGGCCGGTAATATGGGCGATACGACGGAAACCCCGTTCGATCAAGTGTTCCATCACCTGACAGGCGCCCTGATAAAAATCTATCATCACCTTGCTGGTCTCCAGACCGCTGCACACCCGGTCGAAAAATACCAATGGAATGCCCGCGTTCATAATGCTGCGAAACGGCGTCTCATTGACCGTGCATTGCGAAGTGGATGCCAGCACGCCGGCCACCCGGTTGCGGATCAGCGCCGATATGTTTTTATTCTCCTGATCCACGCTCTCGTTGGATTGACAGATCATCACCGAATAGCCATATCGGTCCGCCTCATTGGTCACTTCACTGACAATGGAGGAAAAAAAGTCGTGCGACAGCTCAGGAACGATCACGCCGATCACGTCGCTTTTCTGGTTGCGGAGATTGGCCGCAAAGCTGTTGAGATGATAGTTCATCTCCTGCGCTGTAGCCAAAATGAGACGACGCGTCTCTTCGTTCACATCCGGATGACCGCGCAACGCGCGCGACACGGTCGTATGATGCAGTTTCAGCTTGCGGGCAATATCCTTGATGGTGACGTTGGTCTTGCTCTTCATACTCGTTGGTCTCATGGCCATAATCCACTCCGAGAGCATACAGCATCACTGACAAACATAGAGCCATCGGTCCTGCAGCTGCGGCGTTAAAGGCAGGAGGATCGAATGGCCGTCATAGGTAAACGCGACAGGGATCGTGCCTTTTTGCGCATCCGGCGAAGTACGATAGATTTTTTTCGGCGCTGCTGAAAACGGCCAGGGAATGGCGATCCGGCCGGATCCCTGGCTGCGGATCTGCAGCGAAGGTTTTGCAGGCAACACAGGCGGCGAAAAAGCCGGCGCCCAGGCGATCAGAGGCAACGGCGAATCACTAAAACGGTAACGGACTCGATCTATCTCTATCTCTTTACATGCATGGCCTTCAAAAGCGATCAATCGGCCTGAGGCATCGAGATTGAAAGCACAGATCAATCTTCCATCATAGGTGATCTCGTGACCGTTGACTGCAACCTTTTCCAATCTCAGGGTGTCTGAGGGCAAGGGATTGTCGCGCATCACCTGTTCGTCGATCGCCCGGTTGCGGCTGAATCCGCCGGGCCAACTTTCACGATACAGGCGATGGTGCGCGGCGATCACAGTCGTATGGTTGGGAAACCGGGTGGCCAGAAAGGGAGCGGTTCGCGACAGCACTTCGGTGTTGTCATTCACTCCGAGAAAACGGCCGCTGGCCGGATAGGCGCCGAGAGCATTCAGAAGGTTGAATAAAGTGCTGCTCTCGTAGCCGAGGCTGGCGGACTGATCATCGCGCGGCCGAAATCCGCAAAAGGCCACATCCCCTTTTTCCACCTTTCTATAGACGCCGACGAGGCGGTCGTCCACCCAGGCGACCTCCTGGGCTGATTCTCGTTTGAGCACAGGATAGATATAGTCCACCATAAAATCGGTGAGAATCGTCTGTCCGGCTATATGCTGCCAAGGTTGAACAAATCGCACCTGTTTTCCGGCGGCGATCTCGCCGAAATGCAACGACATCGTATAATCCACGCCGAACAGATTCTGCCACCCCTCGAGGCACGGAAGGCCCGATTGAGTCATACGCGGCGGAGAGCCGCACCAGAGGACATGGCCGCCCCGGCGGGCCATGGTCTCCATAAGCGGCAATAAGCCATCCGGGGGAAGGACTTCGCACAATGCCACCAACGTGGAAAAAGAACGGCCGGCGAGCAGGATGCGTCCATCGTCAGACAGGGTTGCCCGTTCGAGCAGTTTTTCCGCCGTGATGTAATTGGCATAGGCATATTGCACCATCCAACTGCCGAATCGTTCTTCCACAGCTACCAGATTCATAGGATACAGGATCAGCACATCCACATCGCGATGTTGATTTTCAGTGATCGCCTGTATGGTTGCGGTGGCGCTGCCGCCAAATGCGCTGTTGACCGCCTGTTTGCGTTCCTGCACCTCGGCGGGCATACCCCAGAACGCGGCGTAAGCATTGGGGTAGCGGTTCACCATGCCGATGGAGGCGGCTAAAGCGGCCCCGTAATAATTGCGGTCCGACCAGCCGCCTTCGGCAAAATCATTGCCGGTGGGCTGCAGATATTCACCCCACTTCCAATAGTCGTAGCAGGCGGCGGCCGCTTGATGGACGGTATTGGACCAGACGAAATTAGGCGTGTACTCGTATTGATAGGCGCTCAGGTGCAGCGGGCCGGTGGACCATAGATCGATGGTCGGGCTCTGCGCCCAGGAGGCGTGCGCGTGGGTGGCTAATTCGCGACCAAACACTTTTTCAGCATACTCTTTGGCCTGTTTAAACAGATCCACCACATGGTTGTTCAGCAGTTTGTAATAGCGGTCGCGGAACAGCCAGGTCCGAGCCATCGCCTCCGGGGTAGATCCCATTACGTATTGTGTAGTAGAACACGCGGTAGGCCGGTCGGAAAACAGCTTGGGGCCACAGTAGAAATAGAGCAGGTACTTGTCCATATCACGATACGTATCCCCGTACCGTTGTGCGTACTCGGCGGCCATGCTGTGAGTCAGGTAACGCAGACAAAACTGGCCGTAATCGTGGTGAGAGAAATAACGCCAATCCTGCTGAATGTGCATTTCATCGGAATACAGAGAGACCAGATTGATTT
>CAZKQR010000018.1:10865-22484 GCA_964554965.1 uncultured Cytophagia bacterium
CGCCAATCCTGCTGAATGTGCATTTCATCGGAATACAGAGAGACCAGATTGATTTTATGATCCGAGTACTTTTTAATCAGATCCGTCAGAAAGGGCAGCGCTTGATCGCTGAAATAATCCATCTCCGGCGTCTCGTACTCGAGCAGAATAAAAACACGGTCATATCCTTTCAACAGTCCATCGCCGGAGTGCTGGATCTGCACCCGCTGGCTGAAAGGCCCTAAACCATCGTTGCTCCCCCGGCCGCTGGAAGGTGGCAGCGACCATTCGACCAGCTGGATGCCGGAAGAAATCTCGTGAATATCCTCCGGGTCCACTGCGCTGTAGCGGCCGTCGGCGAGGGTTTTCTCTTTAAAGGCAAAGGCCCGCACGGATTTCAACTTGACGGCAAAAGTGCCCTTGTTGTTGGTCCAATAGCGCTGCCGCCAGAGCTGCGTCGAAAAGCGTCCGGTTTGGTGATCACGGTCAGTGACCGTGTAGTGAAGCCAGCGTCCGGGCTGTCCGGTGCGGTTGATGAACGCCGGCCCCAGTTCCAGCGGGCTGAGCAGGCTCAATCCGATGCCCATGTGATAGCCGGAGGCAAAGGATCCGATTCTGGCGATTTTTTGGATATAATCATCCTGGTCCGGAGTCAGGCGCCGTTCTGTGCCCGCCTGCAATCGGTATTGGCGGAAGAATTCATCAAACGCGATGACCAGTTGCCGGTCGCCTCGTTGAGCCGCCTGCTCGCAGATCTCCCGCAGACTGCCGTACTGCTTTTCCAGGCCGGTGGACAGATCGATCCGTTTGTCTGGGTCCTGCAGATCGTTCAACTGCTGGTCGCTGGTCAGAATGATCGTTGCCGACCGTGCCCGTTCAGTGCCGCACAGCCAGAGGCCGATCATCGCCGTGGCCAGCAGTTTGGCGGTAAAAGTGCGCCAACCGGTGATCGATGAAAAGGTCATGCTCTCTCCTCATCCATTTATACATCAAGAATAGCAATAAATCAGGCGTAGCGCATCCAACCGCAGCCGCGCCGAGTCGATGACGCCGGCCAGGGCCTGCATGCGTTCCAGCAGATCGTCCACTTGCTGCGGCTTGATGTTTGGATTCTTTCGCGCCAGTCCTCGCAGCCGGTCCCTCTCATGTCCCAACTGCTGCTCCATGATCCGGCGGCTATTGGCGCGGATCTCCTGACTGTTGCGCTCGGCCAGCCCGGCGGTGGCATCGATCATGGCGTTCAGCTGCTCAGCGGAAAGCGGCTGGTCCGGCCAATGGTGCGGATCCGGCTCCCGTAATCGCCGGGTCCATGATTTGAAGCTTTGCCTTTCCGTACTATCCTGCAGACTTGCATCAACGACGATTCGTACCGGCCGCGGCGGCAGAAAGCGATCGACCTCCAGGGCTTTTGGCGCAACGCATTCCAACACGTACACGGCCTCAAGAAGAAAGCCCGGCGTCTCCGTCTCCGGCAACATGGCCAGCGCGCAGTTGCCCTTCTCCGATCCGAGAAGCAGATCCTGCACGCCGAGAACCATCGGATGGTCCCAGGTCAAAAACTCCCAATCCTCATGATGGCAGGCAATGGTACGATCGAAGGTGATGGTGAATTCCTCCTCTTTCATCAAAGGAAGGGGAAATTCAGGATTCGACAAAGACTCTGTGGTGACCCGATAGGTCCGGTCTTGCAACAGTGTCGTGCGAAGATCATAGAGCGTCATGATCTCCAGCATATATTTTTCCAGTCCCGGTTGAGCATCCTGCGCCTGCACCCCCTCCACCAGGTGAGCAGCCATTTCCGGCCGAAAGGAATAGAGCTGCAGCAGCCTGTCCCTGCCCAAACGCATCTGGGCGGAAATTTCCTCGCGCCATTCGGCGGTTTTCCGGCATAACGTCTTCAGCCCTTTAACCTGCAGCAAACGGATATGGCGTTCGAGCTCCTTTTGCACGCGGCAATAGATCTGATAGCTGCCAGGCACATTTTGTTCAAAAGCGTTCAATCCTTCGTGATACCAGAGAGCTAAAATCTCATCCACGCTTCCCACCCGGTACGGCACATGGATATGAATGGTGTGGGCCTGACCGATACGATCCAACCGGCCGATGCGCTGATCTAAAAGCTCGGGGTTGGCCGGAAGATCGTAGAGCACCAGATGATGTGCGAATTGAAAATTACGGCCCTCGCTGCCGATCTCGGAGCAGAGACAGATTTGTGCACCTTCCATTCTGGCAAACCAGGCTGCATAGCGGTCGCGCTGCAAGAGGGAGAGTTTTTCATGAAACAGGGCGACCTCGATCTTCATCCGTTTACGCAACGCCTGTTCAATTTCGAGGACCTGATCCACACTTTTGCAGATGAGCAGCACTTTGCGAAGACGATCCTGGCGTAAAAACTGCACCAGCCAGGGGATGCGCAGATCACCGGCCGCAGAGGGCGCTTGGTCAGCGGTTGCCAACAGGGGAATCAGATGGACCTGCCGAGAGGGAAAACCCGGGATGGCGGAACGGGTATTGCGAAACACCACTCGTCCAAGCCCATGCTGATCCAGCAGGTCCTGGATCACTCGCTCCTGCAGTGTGGGATCGTTTTGCAGACGGCGGCGCCACTGCACAGGGGAGGCATGAGGCTCTTCGGGCAGCAACTCCTCGATCAGCCGGGTTTGAACGGCTGTCAAGGGACGATGATCGCAAATGCGGTCGAGAAATGCGGAAACGCGGTGATAGCGCCTTTCCTCCTGCAGAAAACGACGGTAATCCGTATAACGGGCGGGATCCAATAATTGCAGGCGGCTGAAATGGCTCTTTTGCCCAAGCTGCTCCGGAGTGGCGGAGAGCAGAATCAGCTGACGGCAGATGGCGCTGATTTGGGCCGCCAGCGCATAGTTGGCGCTGTTTTCCGTCAGGTGATGCGCTTCGTCGATGACCACGCAGTCCCACCCGGCCGTCACCACCTGTTGCCGGCGCAGTGGGTTCTGAGTGAGAAAATCAATGCTGCACAGCGCCAACTGATCATCCAAAAAGGGATTTGCCTTCGCATCAGAATCCTCCAGCGACCGGCAGTACTCGTCATCGAAAATGCGGAAGAACAGATTGAACTTGCGATACAGCTCGATGAACCATTGGTGCACCAAACTCGACGGCGTCAGCACCAAAACGCGTTCGATGCTTCCGCTCACCAGACGACGGTGCAGAATCAAACACGCTTCGATTGTTTTCCCCAGCCCGGTCTCGTCCGCCAGCAGCACTCGGCTCAGATCGTGATGGGTGATTTCGCCTGCTACATACAGCTGATGGGGAAGCAACAAGATGCGGCCGCCGATAAAGCCCCGCACCCTGGATTTAGCCCAATTGTGCTGATAGATTAAAGAACGATAGCGCAGAGAAAAATCACGATTACGATCGACAAAACCGCTGTGCAGCCGGTTGACCGGCGTGGTAAAGCTCATCTGGTCCGACAACTCGGTTTCCGGCCATTCGGTTCCATCGCCTCGATAGATCAGCAGTCCATCCTGTACTTCCATCCCATCGATTTTCATCGTTTCGCCGGAACGGGAGCGGATGGTATTGCCGGGCTGAAACTCGACCCGGCGCAGCGGCGCAGAGGCCGCGGCATAGCGGCGCTTGCTGCGGCTGGCGGGAAATCGCATATCGACAAAGTCTCTTTCAACCCCCTCCACGATGCCCAGGCCCAGGCCTGGTTCCATCATGCTGATCCAACGCTGTCCGATTTTAAAAACCTGCAACCTTAACTCCTAAACGGGTCAGTAGCCGCACCGGGCCGATCAATCCGGATGGCGTCAGTGGTTCTTCAGGACGAAGGCGCAGCGGATAAGCCAGATAGGGCTCAGCAGACGTCAGCCGCTTCTGCGCATCCCGGCCGGCGCCGATCAACCTGTTCATCCAGACGTTGGTCACTGAAATGCGTAGATGGTTCGAACCGGTCTGCAGAAAAGGTCCGACTTCCGCCACAAAGGGTGGCTTCCACAATTCCGCAACCGGATGGCCGTTCACAGCAACCTGCGCAATCACTCCGACGTCGCCCAGGTCCAACAAGAGCGTCTCTCCCTCGTGCTCACGGATGGAAGGCACGTTAAAAGTTTTTTCATACACAGCTGTTCCAGAATAATATTTGATATTTGCATCAGGATGATCGGTCCATGAGAGCAGCGAATCAAAGGGGACAGACTGCAGAGCGGCGCCGCCATCGATAAACTGTACCTGCCAAGACCCTGTCAGAGACAGCGGCGAAGGAACTCGAATAGAGTCACGAGTCTGTTTCTGTCCGCTGGAAAAGAGCAGCTGATAAGAACCAGAACGGTGCACCTCGAGCTGCACCGTGCCGTCTTGCAAGAAACGGACCGGCAGATCGGTTTCTTCGCCGTTAAACAGCGTTTTTGTCACAGTCGGATTTTCAGCGGATTTCTTTTGGAACACGACAAAGAGCGATCCCCGGGGCTCCAGTTGCAGCCGGACGCGGGTACCCTGCGCCTGATGGATATAACGGGCGGTAAGGGTCGTTTCGCCGGTCACAGGATTCCATAGCTCCGGCTGTTTACCATGAACACGAAAGAGGGGGTCGATGGAGAGCGATCGCTCACTTTGGTTGGTGAGAAAATAGATATCCACATCGCCCGATCTTTTATGCGTGTAGAGAACCTCCGGCGCTTCCGGCGCAGAAAAATCCGCTGCAAGCCCTGAATCCCGCAACAGGGAATCCAGTTCCACGTTGCGATAAACCCTGCCTTGTTGAAACACAGATCTCCGTTGAGTCTTGCCATCGCAGGATTCCCACACTTTGGCGGCAAGTTCTTGTACGGCTCGATCACAGGCAGGATAATCCTTCATACTGGGAGAGCGTGACGGCGGCGCGCCGAGCAGGGTTCCGCCTGCGGCGGTCAACTCGGCGATTTTTTTCAGCAATTCAGGCCGCATGGTGTCCCTGTCCGGCAGCACCAGAACCACATACGATGTGCCGTTCGGCAGAACAAAACGATGGTCTTTAACCTGCAAGCGGTGCAAAATGGTTTCGCTGTTGATGTAATCATAGTCATAACCTAAAGGCAATGCAGGATGACGGGCGCCGGTCATCTTGGGCGTATCTTCGCCGATCAGGTAAGCGATATCGGCGACCGGATTGCCCTGCTGCAGGAGAAAATGACAGCGGCGAAGATAATCGATCCACGATTTGCTTTGAGCGAACCAGGTATTATGACGGTTGAATTCTGTGCCGAACCAGGCGTTCATGCCCGGCTTGCGATCCTCCCACGGTTGATGAATATAAACGTGAAGCACAAAATGGTTGATGCCTTCTGCGTAAGCCCAATCGCCGCGCTTTTTAAGCGCATAAGGATTACTGACAAAAGCGGGACCGCCGGTAAACGCTTCGGCGGAGACCACCGGCATGCCATAGATGTGAGAGGCGGAGGAAGCGGCGCGCAACTCGATGCTGCCGAGATCGCCCGTGGCCCAGAACTCGCCGCTCAGGTGATCCGCCCCTGCGCCGTATTGGAGAAATTCTCCGGGAAAGCCCCAGTGGCCGTAATTCTCCAGCCATAATTTCAGCTTGTGGGCATGGGCGACCTCGGCGAGTCCGCCCACATACTCTTGCGCCACTCGATCGGCCACCAGTCGGCGCAGGTCCCAAAGAAAACGATCAGACTGCCCAGCCGAGGCGATGATGCGGCCGCTGAGAACCGGCAGCCACAGGACCGGATCATAGCCATATTGCTGAATAAACGCTTGGCGAAAACCGTCGGTCCAATTCTGTGAACCCATCTCGTAGCTGTCTGCCACAATATGAGTGAGAGCCTGGCGTTGATCCGGCGGCAATCGTTTAAGCAACTCGCCGATATAAGCGTTAAAATGATACTGTGCCGCCTGGCGATTCATTTTGTCGACCTCCAGGCCGGTGGCCTCTGGAGAAGCCGGAGCGTTCTGGACGCCGGTGGGCGCCATGCCGGTGCGTAAAAGGATCCACTCCCCTTCCGGCACATCCCAGGTGAGGACGCCATCCGCCTGCAGACAGCTGCTGATATTCCGCACTTGGCCGGGGGAAACAATCAGCTCCGCAATTTCCGGCTCTTGCGAGCGAGGCCAGAGATAAGCATCCCACAGTGGTTGCGGAGAAGGAAACATTTTTCCAAGCTGTTTTTCAGTGCTGCGCTCCACACGCGCGGCAGCGGAGAGATGAATATCAGCCAGTCCTGCCTTTCCCTTGATGTCGCGGAACAGCAGTCTGAATTCACGGCTGGTTTGTGCGGGAAACGTTTCCACCACAGCGCCCTGAACCATGGGTCCCACTTGAACGCTGGGATTGGAGCGATCATAGATAAAATGTTTGACGCGGCGCCACGAACCGTCCTCGATCTGCACCAGCAGGTCGCACTCGGCTTTGAATGCAAAGGAGCCGGGATAGATCGACAGGCTCCTCGCCGTCAATGGACGAGCGAGCGAGATCTCCACGGACAGAGTGTCCGCGGTCTGCCCGTTGGGAGCTTGGAAGGAGGCGACGCTGTTCGGATCTGCATCAAACCATTTGTCCACGGATGCAAGGGCCGGCACGGTGCGGATTTTGGGCGCATACTCCATCAACCTGTCGTCGTCGGCCTGAGGGGCTGGAAAGGCCAGCGCCGCGATATCCTGAAAGAACGCTGCTGGCGCCGGAAGGCGCTGCTGAAATCGCATCGGCCCCTTGACCCGTGTCTCCGAATAGGTCACATAGCGCATGGATTTCTCCGGCGATATCCATGGGCCGCCGGACTGGCTCCATCCCGGGCAATTGAACAAGCCGATGTTTACCCCCAGGCGGCCGCCCTCGCGCACCGCATGCTCCACCATTTCCCACCATTCCGGAGTAAGCGCTTTGACCGAACCCGGCGTTGTGTTGTCCAGGTGAATGTTGCCGATAAAAGCTTCGCCGATGCCTATGGACGCCATGGCCTCCAGATCCCGAGTGATGCCCTCACGGGAGATGTTGTCGGTGATCCAATACCAATAGACCCAGGGCTTGGTCGACTCGGGAGGATGATGAAATCCTTGGATCAGCGAGGGCTCCCGGCGGCAGGAAAGCAAACACACAATCATCAGGCCGGCACCGATGAATCGGAGCTTGTTCATCTCTTCACCTCCAGTACCTGCAAATTGTTGCGTTTGGAAGGCGACTGAAACGGCGTCCTGCGGACAAAAATGATTGATCGTTCAGAATCCGTTCGCAAGGAATCTGCCTTCGCTGCATCCGCATCTCAGCGCTCCTCCGGCCGTTGGAACACCTCACGGATGGCCTGCAGATATCGGGTTCCGTTTTTCAGGTCCGGCTCCAGATAGCTGCTCTCGGTCCACTCGTTCCAGGCGTTGATGGTGATGATGCGCGGCTGGGAGCGGTCGCCGGCGAGCCGGTCCCGCGTAAGGCGCAGCGCCTCTTTAAATTGTTCCGGCGTATTTTCGCTGATGGTGTTGGTGAAGGGATAGCCGAAATCACCATACTCTCCATCGTCAACGGTCCGTGGACTTGGATCCCATCCCATGGAGACATTGGGAAAATAGGGAAGGCTGGTTCGGCCAATCGATTTTTGCCAATACGCCAGATAACGATCACGGACAAAGGGATAGGGGGTTTGCCGCTGCGGCAGGGAGACGTGATGCACCCAGACATAGGAGGTGATGGAATCAAATCCCAACTCTTTGACCAACTGCCATGGATCCACGGGCGCATTTTCGCCGGGCAAAATGGGTTGTCCCCACACCACAGCGTTCAGATGCAATCCAGGCAGTCCGGCGGCCTGCACGCGGCGGCGGAATTCATCCAGCGCCTTTCGTGTAGCCTGGACCGAACCAAAGCTTTCCAAAAGCCGGGTGAGCTCATAGATGGAGAAATAGGGCTTGCCGTCGATGAGCCAGTAGCCGGGCTGCAAAAAATAATCAGCGATCAGATGCTGGACCATGGTTTCAAAAGTAGCGGGCGTGATCCTTCCGGGATAAAGCAACGGGGCAATGGTCCCTTTGCGAAGGGGCATAATATCAACCCAGTCGTGATTCGCCCACATCAGGGCAAATTTCATTCGCCGGCGATTGCCGGCCTGCAGGAAACCCCGGTTCAGGCAACGGTCAAGAAACGGGCCATCGTCATAATAATACCAGTCGAAAATAAACGCATCGATGTTGTGATCCGCAGCGGCGTCGATTTTGCGCGCCATGACCCGCGGATCGGATTCGTCCTCATATCCCCAAAGCGGCACATTGGGCTGCTGATGTCCGGGAAATCGCGGGACGGCCTTGCGAACCAGATCCCATTCACTCCATCCCCCGCCCTTGCGCTTCTCGTTGCGTGGATCTCCGGGGTGATAATTGGGAAAATAGTAGCAGGCGACGGTGAAGCGGTTCGAATCCACCGGCCGCGGGGTCTGCCGGTTGGCACAGCGGACGGCTTGGCACATGGTCAGCAGAGCGAAGAGGTAGAGAATGGATTTCACGAGACTCCCAATCTTTTTTTTCTCCTGGGAACGAGCGGATCGCAAGGAGATAAACGTTCAACCGTGGAAACTGCGCTGACGTGAGGAAAGATGGTCTGCGACGGGCGGAATGTTCAGGTTAAGAATCAGCGTCACGATCTCCGGCCATTCGGCGGTATCGCATCAACGCTTCGATGTAATAGTAATCGGCGTAGGTCAGTGGAACATCCACCTCGCTGTTGTGCGGCTTATGGCCCACGCCATGCCGGAGCAGAAAAAGGCCGTTCTCGCCCGGTTTCGCAAAATAGCGCGGTGTGGAAAGGCTGCGAATCTGTTTTTCAGCGAATCGGTGATAGCGCTGACTCTGATCCTGGTCGCTGAACGAACCCAGCTCAAGCAAGGCGGACGCCATGATGGCGGCGGCGGACGCATCGCGTTCTGCGTTGGGAATGCCCGGGGCATTGAAATCCCAGTAGGGAATGCCGTCAGACGGCATCGCAGGATGAGAGATGAGAAAATCAGCGATCTTTTGCGCCTGGTTGAGATAACGCGACAGGCCTGTTTCGCGGTACAGCATGGTGAACCCGTACAATCCCCAGGCTTGACCGCGCGCCCAGGCCGATTCGTCGAAAGCGCCCTGCGCGGTGTTTTTCACCTGCAAGCGGCCGGTCAGGGTATCATAAGAGACCACATGGTAGGTGCTGTAATCAGGACGAAAATGTTCGGCCATGGTGCGGTCCGCATGATGGATGCAGATCGCGGCAAAGGTGGAATCGCCAGTCTGCTTGAACGCCCACATGAGCAATTCAAGGTTCATCATGTTGTCGATGATCACCGGGTATTGCCACTTTTCATTTTTTTGCCACGATTGGATGCAGCCGATCAGGGGATTGAAGCGGGAGATCAGTGAGCGTGCGCCGGTCAACAGCACATCCCGGTAATGGGCGTCTTCCGTGAGCCGGTAGCCGTTGCCGAAACTGCAGTAAAGCATAAAACCGAGATCATGGGTGGTGGTGTTATATTGTTCATTTTCCACTTTGCCGGTGAACCGCCGGGCCATTTCCAGACGAACGGGATTGCGATCGTATTCATAGAGCTGCCACAAAGAACCGGGGATAAAACCGCTTGTCCACCAGTGCGGCGGCGCAAAGACCCATTTTCCGTCCGGGGTCACCGTGCGCGGCAGATGGACGTTGTCGACCGTTGCCGCGGCCAGAGCATCGTACTGCCGGGCGCTCAGAGTCAACTGCCGGTCGACCAGTTGAACCATCGAGTCCCTGCAGCCGATGCCGCTGATCAACCACAGAAACAGCAGTCCCCCACAAACGTTGGAATGGCGCATAGGATGCCAGCCTTACTCTTGATTCCACAACCGGTCAAAAACGGGTTGTCATCAGCAGCGAGCGATGGGTTTCATATATTTCCTGCCAGCGGTCCGTGTCCTGGGGCATAAAGGTTTTAGCCTGAAACGACCGTGCGATCAGATCACGGCCCTGTTGCAGCGATCCGATCACTTTTTTGGCCATGGCCTGCACGATAACATTGCCCAGCGCCGTAGCTTCCACCGGCCCGGCTACCACCGGCAGTCCGGTGGCGTTGGCGGTGAATTGATTCAGCAGATCGTTCTGCGAGCCGCCACCGACGATGTGCAGCGCGTCCAACTTGACGCCGCGCATTTTTTCGATCTGCTCAAGGACAAAACAGTATTTCAGTGCCAGGCCTTCAAAAATAGTGCGGACCATCTGGCCCTGATCCTGGGGCTCGGGCTGACCGCTGTCGCGGCAGAACGACAGGATGGCTTGCGGCATGTCCGCCGGATTGAGAAAGCGGGCGTCATCCGGATTGATCACTGCGAGGAACGGTTTAGCCGCCTGGGCCATGGCAATCAGGCGATCATAGCTTAGCTTTTCGCCCTCTCTTTCCCATCGTGTCCGGCATTGTTCGAACAGCCACATGCCCATGACATTGCGCAAAAAGCGGATGGTGTTCTGCACACCCCCCTCATTAGTAAAGCCTGCGGCATAAGAGCGCTCATCGATGATCGGCTCATCATTCTCCACTCCGATCAGGGACCAGGTGCCGGAGCTGAGATAGGCCCAGCGGCCGGCTTTGGCCGGCACGGCAGCGACCGCGCTGGCGGTATCATGGCCGGCCGTGGCAATGACATCCACAGGCGGCAGGTCGGTCTCCGCCTGCACGTCCGCTGTCAACCTGCCGATGGGTGTGCCCGGTTCGATGATCGGTAAAAAGAGATGCTCTGGAATGGACAGCTTTTTCAGCAGCAGGGATTCCCAGTTCCGTGTCCGGGCGTTGAGCAGTTGCGAGGTAGAGGCGATAGAGTATTCGCAGGTCATTTCGCCGGTCATCAGATAATTGAACAGGTCCGGCATGAACAACAGCCGGTCCGCCGCCTCCAGGAGGGGATGGCGCTCCTGCACCATGCTCAGCAGCTGATAGATGGTATTGAAACTCATGAATTGAATGCCGGTCCGGCGATAGATCTCTTCCTGTGGCAGCAAGTTGAACGCCGCTTCCATCATACCTTCCGTGCGACTGTCGCGATAGGCGAACGGATTGCCCAACAACGTGTGGTTCCTGCCGACCAGACCAAAATCGACGCCCCAGGTGTCCACGCCGATGGCCTGGATGTCGCGATGACCGGCCCGGCCGGCGACGGCCAACCCTTTTTTCAATTCATTGAAAAGAAACGCCAGGTCCCAATAATAGTGGTTCAGCATTCTGATCTGCGGATTAACGAAACGATGCAGTTCTTGCAGGGTGATGGTTTCATTCACCGTGGCCAGAATCGCCCGACCGCTGCCGGCGCCAAAATCCAAAGCTAAAAATTTTGCATCAGCCATGCTCCGTCCTCGTGTCTTTCAGCACTGCCTGGGTAGGCGGCTGCGCCCTTCACCGATCGATACATAAAGCCCGTGGCAAAAGGCGCACTGGCGCGGCGTGGCTCTGAGCCGCGCGTCAGCCGGTCACTTTAATTGATTCAATACGGCGCGGGTCACCAGCGCGATCATCGCCTCTTTATCCGGTGACAGAGCCGCAGCGGCCTGCACCGTCTCGGCGCCGGTGGATGGAATCTGACACGTGCCCTGCGTTGCGCAGGTTTTGCAATCCCCGGCGGTCGTGATGCCGAAGCGTTTGCGCAGCTCGTAGAGCTTTTCCACCTGCTGTGTGTTGA
>CAZKQR010000019.1:0-21748 GCA_964554965.1 uncultured Cytophagia bacterium
TGACCATCATCGCCACTGCGCTGATCGACACGGGCAGCCGCATGGATGAGGTTATTTTTGAAGAATTTAAGGGAACGGGCAACATGGAGCTGGTTCTGGATCGCCGGCTTTCCGACCGCCGCATCTATCCGTCCATTGACGTCAACCGCTCCAGCACCCGCAAGGAAGAGCTGCTGCTCGACGATAAAGAGCTTAACCGGGTTTGGGTCCTGCGCAAACTGCTGGCTGAGCTGAACACCGTGGAGGCCATGGAGTTCCTGCTCAACAAGATCCACGGCACCCGGTCCAACAAAAGCTTCCTCGAATCGATGAGCATGTAAGTTTTTCTTGCAAATAAGGAAAAATGTGCGTATTTTGAATATTGCGTGAAATAGTTTTTCTCTTTAAGGAGGTTTACCGTGAAACCGGGCATTCACCCCACTTATAATGTAAGCACCATCACCTGCGCGTGCGGCGCCACGTTCAAGACGCGGTCTACGACCGGTGATCTGCATTTGGAAATTTGCTCCAGCTGCCATCCGTTTTTCACCGGCAAGCAGAAATTCATCGACACGGCCGGTCGCGTGGAAAAATTCCGCAAGAAATACGGCAAACAGGCGCCCGCGGAACCCCAGGCTTAGCCTTCTCTTTCTGTAAGGAACGGAATAAATGCGCCCGGCGACGGACGCGGTTTATTCCGTTTTTTTTTACTGCGGGGAAACCGGGCCGTCGTGGCCTCGGATGTTCCCCTATCCGGTGTGCATGACAGACACAAACAAGGAACAACCATGCAAGAAGAAAGTCTGGCCGTGGGCGGACAGGCGGTGATCGAAGGCGTGATGATGCGCGGCCCCAACGGCATCGCCATCGCCGTGCGCCGGCCGGATGGAGAGATCGTTCTGAAAAACGATCCCTTTCAGCCCATCACCAAACGGATTAAATGGCTCAACATCCCCATCCTGCGCGGCGCCGTTCTTCTCATCGAAACCATGTATGTGGGCATGAAGGCGCTCACCTTTTCCAGCGATATCGCCATGGAAGAAGAGAAGAAGAAAAACGGCACAGCGGACAAACCACGGAGCGAACGGCGCGACAAAATCGAAATGGGCCTTACGGTGCTCTTTGCCCTGGCGCTGGGCATCGCGATCTTTTTCTACCTGCCGCTGGTCATCACCGGGCTGTTCGGCTTTGACTCCGGCTTTTGGTTCAACCTGGTGGACGGCCTCATCCGCATGATCTTTTTTCTCGCCTATATTATTCTCATATCGCGCTGGAAAGAAATCCGCCGCGTGTTCGAGTACCATGGGGCTGAACACAAATCCATTTTTGCCTATGAGAACCAGAAAGAACTGGTGGTGGACAGCGCGCGGCCGTTTACCACACTGCACCCGCGCTGCGGCACCAGCTTTCTGCTCATCGTCATGGTGGTCAGCATCCTGGTGTTCATGTTCCTCGGCAAACCGGAGACCGTTGCTGAGCGGCTGGTGCGCCTGGCCTTTGTGCCGCTGATCGGCGGCCTGTCCTATGAATTGATCAAGCTGTCCGCCAAAGCCTACCGGCACCGGTTTTTCCGTCTGTTTCTTCTACCCGGTCTGTGGCTGCAAAAGATCACCACGGTGGAACCGGACGATCAGCAGCTGGAGGTGGCGATGGTGGCGCTGAAATGCGCCATTGGGCAGGATCCGGCCGTGGGGCCGTCCAAAGTGGTGCTGGTTTCGTGAGACAGCTCGCCTGTTTGGTAAAATATGAGGATTCGCTTTGATCGAACAATTGGAAAAAATCGTGCAACGGCATCAGGAGCTGACGCAAAAGCTCAGCGATCCGGAGACCATGACCAAGCCGGCGCTGTTTCGCGATTTGGCCAAAGAGGCCGCTGATTTAGCTGAAACCGTGCAGCTTTACCAAGACTATAAAAAATGGCGCTCCGATCTGGCGAACGATAAAGCCATTGTTCAAAACGAATCGGATGCGGATCTGCTGGAGCTGGCCAAGGCCGAGATGGCGGAGCTGGAGACGAAAATCGCCCTGGTGGAAGAACAGCTGAAAACCATGCTCATCCCCAAGGACCCGCAGGACCGCCGCAACGCGGTGGTGGAAATCCGCGCCGGCACCGGCGGCGATGAGGCCGGCCTCTTTGCCGGCGACCTGTTCCGCATGTATCAGCATTATGCCGAGAAAAACGGCTGGAAATTGGAAGTGCTCTCCTCCAACACTCAGGGGATCGGCGGTTTTCGCGAGGTGATCTTTTCCCTGACCGGCAAGGACGTGTTCGGCAAAATCAAATTTGAAGGCGGTGTGCACCGCGTGCAGCGCGTGCCGGCCACAGAGGCCAACGGCCGTATTCACACCTCTGCCGCCACGGTGGCCGTGCTGCCCGAGGCGGAGGAGATCGACGTCGACATCGATCCCAACGACCTGCGCATCGACGTCTTTCGCTCGTCCGGGCCCGGCGGCCAGAGCGTCAACACCACCGATTCGGCGGTGCGGGTGACCCACCTGCCCACGGGCATGGTGGTCTCGTGCCAGGACGAAAAATCACAGCATAAGAACAAAGCCAAAGCGCTCAAAGTGCTGCGCGCCCGCCTGTACGACAAAGCCATAGAAGAGGAGCGCGCCAAACTCACGGCGCAACGCCGCTCCATGGTCAGCACCGGGGACCGCAGCGCAAAAATTCGCACTTATAATTATCCGCAAAACCGGGTGACCGACCACCGGATCGGTCTGACCCTCTACCAGCTGGATCAGGTGCTGCAGGGCAAGATCGATGAATTCGTCGAGCAGCTGCAGCTCACCGATCGTGCGGAACGGCTGGAAGCGATGAAAGAATAACCGCACGCGCGAAAGTGACGGTATGGCAGAAGAGAGACGGCGCTGGACGGTCATCGACCTGTTGAAATGGACCGCCGGTTATCTGGAAGAGAAGAATTTCGACCACGCCCGTCTGAACGCAGAACGCCTGTTATGCCATGTGCTCCACTGGCGCCGCGTCGACCTCTACCTTCAATTTGACCGGCCGCTTTCCGCCGACGAACTGACCGCCTTTAAACAGCTGCTCAAGAGACGTCTGACCCACGAACCCCTGCAATATATTATTGGCGAAAGCGAATTTTTTTCTTTATCTTTTCTGGTCGGCCCGGGCGCGCTGATCCCCAGGCCGGAAACCGAACTGCTGGTGGAAAAGGCGATCGAATTCGCCCGCCCCTCTGCCGGCTGCCGGATACTGGACCTGGGCACGGGTTCCGGCTGCATCGCGGTCAGCCTGGCCGTGCATCTGCCGCAGGCGCACATCGTCGCCATCGACCGATCCGCCAAAGCCCTGGAGCTGGCACAGGCGAACGCCCGGCGTAACGGCGTGGCGGAGCGCATTGAATTTGTATCCTGGGATTTCACCAGCCCCACGTCGCCGTTTACCGCCGCCTTTGACGTCGTTGTTGCCAATCCGCCGTATATCCGCCAGAGCGACTATGAGCGGTTGCCGGAGGAGATTAAAAACTTTGAACCTGCGGAGGCGCTGCTCGCCGGAAGGGACGGGCTGGACGGGTATCGCGCCATTCAACGCCGGCTGAGCGAATGGCTGAATCCGGGAGGGCGGGCTTTTCTCGAGATCGGAGCGGACCAGGCGGAAGAGATAGCGGTTTTTTTTCCAAAAATGACCATTGTCAAGGATTTAGCCGGGCGGGATCGGCTGGCGGTGGTCCAACCCTTCATTTGATCGAACCGAGAGGTGCTCCCAGCAGGTGCTTAACCAATACTTTAATTCAGAGCTAAGGTAACGGCATGTCGCGAGCGATATTGTTTATTTTAGACGGATTGGGTGTTGGGGAAGCGCCGGACGCCGGTGATTATCATGATAAAAACGCGGATACACTTGGCCATCTCTTGAAGGCAACAGGCAACATCGTACTTAACAATTTGGAATACTTGGGGCTAGGCCATTTAGGTCATTATGAGCATGTCCGCCCCCTTTCATCGCCGGGTTGCTTTTTCGGAAAAGCGGTACCTCTTGCGTGCGGAAAAGATACTGTAACCGGACACTGGGAAATCGCCGGCGTCATCCCTTCCGCGCCCTTCCGCTATTTCCCCAACGGTTTTCCTTGTGAACTTATAGATGAATTCTGCAAGATTAACCAGCTGACCGGCTGCTTGGGTAATGTGGTTGCCTCCGGGACCGAAATCATCAATCAGTATGGCAACGAACATCAGAGCACTCTTAAACCGATCGTCTATACCTCAGCAGATTCGGTATTTCAAATTGCTTGTCATGAACAAGCTTTCGGCCTTGATCGATTGTACCAGGTATGTGAAAAAACCCGCCAACTTTGTGATGCGTATAATATCGCCCGTGTCATCGCGCGTCCCTTCGTACAGGAAAACGATCGATTTATTCGAACGCGTGATCGAAAAGACTATACCATGGCGCCACCGGGAAGGACGGTTATGGAAGCTTTGCAGAGCCGCCGAATTCGGACGATCGGTTTCGGCAAGGTACCGAGCATTTTCAACTACTGCGGTTTTGACGAGCATATTCCTACTACAAGCAACCAGGATGGCATGATAAAACTGATGACGGAACTGGAGAAAAATATTAATGGATTTTATTTTATAAATTTAATAGATTTTGACATGTTGTTTGGTCACCGACGTGATTTCCTCGGTTATGCAGAGGCCCTTGTTGCGTTTGATGTGGAATTAGGCAAATTGCTGACGCATATAAATGAAGACGATCTATTGATCATCACGGCCGATCATGGCAACGATCCCACATATATTGGCACCGACCACACGCGCGAAAAGATTCCTATTTTATCCTTTCAAAAAAGTCGGGCTGGCGGGAGGCGGATCGGGGAGGTGAGCGGTTTCTTTCATATTAGTGCAACCATTTACCAGTTTTTAACTGGACAAAAATACTCTATGGGATATTCGTTTATCGAAGAGGATAGGAGTTGATGCAATGAGTGCAATTAAAAAAACCATGTTTCGTGAGTACGATTTAAGAGGTGAGGTAAACGACAAAGAACTGAATTCACATTCCATCCGACTTATCGGAAAAGCTTATGGCACCTACTTGCGACGACGCAATATCGATCGATTGACTGTCGGCTATGACAGCCGCTCCTATTCAGAAGGTGTTCGTGATGCATTGGTCGATGGCTTGCTGCAATCAGGATGCAGGATAATAGATATCGGGCTAACTCTTAGTCCCATCGTGTATTTTTCTCAGCATTATTTGGATTGTAAGGCAAGCGTTATGATTACTGCCAGCCATAATCCCAATGGCTGGAGCGGATTTAAATTTTCAGATGATTTTTCCAGAAGCCTTTTAGGCAAAGATTTACAAGAAATTTATTCCATCATCAATGGAGACGACTATATCATCGGTCCTGGGAGCTATGAACAAAACACAACTGTCAATGCAGCCTATCTGAATATTGTTACCAGCACCTTTAAACTTTCTCGTCCCGTGCGAGTTATCGTAGATTGCGGCAACGGCACCGCAGGCATCATTGCGCCGAAAGCGCTGGCAAAAATTGGGGCGCATGTAGGTGAGATTTTTTGCAATTTAAACACCGACTTTCCATTCCACTTTCCCAATCCCTCCAATAAAGAATCCAGAGAAGCGCTGTCCGAGGTGGTCACCACCGCGCATGCTGATCTTGGTTTTTGTATCGATGGGGATGGAGATCGTCTGGGTGTAGTGGATGAAAAGGGGCAGACCATATGGAGCGATAAAATACTCATCTTATTAGCCAGACAGTTGTTGAGCAAAAAACCCGGGGCCACAATCATCTATGATGTTAAATGCACACAAGCGCTGGAAGAAGAGATTCTGGCTCATGGCGGCAAGCCGATCATGTGGAAGACGGGTCACTCCTACATTAAGCAAAAAATGCAGGAGATTGACGCGGAACTGGCTGGGGAACACAGCGGTCATATCTTTTACAAAGAGAACCACGGCTATGACGATGCCGTCTTTGCCATGCTCAAATTGACGGAATATGTTGCCGAGCAAAAAAAACCGCTGTCAGAGGTCATGGCCACGGCGCCGTTTTATTACGCCTCCCCCAATATCATCGCGCATTGCCCGGATGAAGAAAAATATAAAATCGTAAACGCGCTGGTGAAAGAATTCAAAAAAGAATATAAAAAAGTCATTGACATCAACGGGGCTCGGGTGGTGTTTCCGGACGGCTGGGGCTTGGTACGCGCCTCCTCAAATTTGCCCGAACTGGTGCTCATTTTTGAAGCCAAAACGAAAAAACGGCTGAAAGAGATCAAAGACATCTTTAGAAAAAAATTGGGGAAATTCAAACAGATCGGTAAATGGGAAAACGAATAATGCCTTGATCGTCAAGCCATCCGGATCTGAATTAGGTCACCGTATTCAATCCATACCTTTATATTAAAACCAAGGGGGGATCGTCTACCTTGGACAAAAAGCTTAAAGTCTTTGTCAGCTATGCCAATAAAAACAAAGAATTCATACCGAAAATACTGAAGCGACTGAAAAATTTACAAAAGTATGGCTGGATCGCGGATTACTGGTATGATGAACAACTCGAGGCGGGCGATGAATGGAAGAAGGTGATCTTTCAGCAAATTGCCGAATCGCGTCTGTTTTTACTTTTGGTCAGCTCTGATTTTTTAGCTTCTGATTTCATCCAAAACGAAGAACTGCCGAAAATATTTGAATACCAGAAAGCCAATTGTGGAAAGATAATCCCCCTTATCATCGAAGAATGTCCCTATCAACGACCTCCGCTGAATCAGTATGAACACCTCCTCCTCATAAAAAAGGTGAAATCGACCGCGGACTGGACGAAGGCCTTCATAGAGATCAAAAAGTGCTGTGAAACGCTTAAATCCTCCCCAAGCCAAGCGCTCGTCGCAGCGGATCCTTTTTATTCTCCCGATCGGTTTCTGAACTCCATTTCTCATCTGACCACCCCCTCCATCGGCCGCAGGAAAATCATCAAGTCCGTTCTGGCCAGTCTGTCTAAAAAAGAGTCAGTGGTGATTACGGGATACGCTGGCATAGGCAAATCTATTCTCGCCGGCAATATATTGAAAGAGTTTGCCCGTTCTCATCCTGATGGGTTATTCCATTATTTCAAATTGCCCGACAAGAGCGATCCGTTGGCCCTCACGCGATCAATATTGCAAGAGTTGTTGATTACTCATTTCCCCTATACTCCCGAAGCTGAAGATATTAACTATTTATTTAATCGCGCTTGTACCCTTCTGCATGAAAGACCGCTCTTTTTATTTTTTGATGACGCCAATGATCCGGCTGCTTTAGAGATGATGAAAGATATCAAACGCGGTCTCGATCACACGGTCATGCTGATCACCAGTCAACATGAGAATTGGTCGAGCCTCCGGCCCCTTACCCTCTACCGGATCGAGGGCTTGGAGGAAGCCAAGAGCCTACAATTGTTCCGGAGACAACACAGACAACCGCTAAACGGACACCAACGAACCCATTTGCGGAAATTTTTCCGACAGGTAGAGGGAAATCCACTACTCATCGAATGTTACGCTCAAGAGTGTCGAGTATCGGGTTTTCCAACCGATGACGCCATTCTTAATAACTCGATGGATCGCACTTGGTCGGAACTAATGAAACGATTTAGGAAACGATACGATCAATTGTCCAAAGTCAGTCAAAAGATACTGAATCTGGCTGGGATCCTGGAAAAACCACAGATTTCCAGCGACCTGGCCCTCGCCATCACCGCGTGCACCTCTGACCACATCCGTCGTCTGATGGATCAAGGCTTCATCCAAGGCACCCAGTTGAGAGACAGATTTTATGTGCCGACCATATACCGAGAATGCTGTAAAAAAATCGTGGCGCAAACATCTCACGACAAATCAATCCAATCCCTCGTCTCAGGCCTCCTCTGCTATTATGGCGGTTTATTGCATCTAAATCACGAGGATCAACTAGATGCGGAATGGCCGAATATAGTCAAAATCGTTGATGACTATCTCACCTGCAACGATCAGGTCATCGAATTCATCGATCAGGCGATAGGAGATCACCTGGATGATCCTATCGGCTATATTCCTAGACGACAACACATCTCCTTTCTGCTTGAGCGGGGCAAAATGATCCAAGACCGTGCAAGTCACTTTGACACCGACCTGGTCGCTCGTATCGAAAAGAACTTGGGGATATTCCATTATCGCCACGGCGATTACCCGGCGGCTAAAGAACTGAGCGTGAATGCCAAACAGCGATATGTGAAGACCGGAAACCAAGTCGGAGAAATCATCTGTAATTATCTGTTAGGTCAGATTGACGAAGACCAATCGAATTTTCCCGCTGCGAAAACCTTTTATGAACAGGGGCGTGACCTCGCCCTGAGAGCCCAGCCCTACAGTAAGCTATTGGTCGGTTTGGGTTACTATCACCTCGGTTGCGTTCGATATCATCAAGGCTACTTTGCAGAGGCATACCGAGATTTAAATCGCGCCAGCGTGGATGAAACCGTCGATCAGCATTTAACCGCTCGGATTAATAGACGTATCGGTTCCGTGTTAATCAGTCTCGGCTCGTATGACGACGCCATTATCTGTTTTTCGCGATTGGAACATAAATTGAGTACCTTGGGTCGGCGTAGAGACATGGCTCGATTATCCAATAAACAGGCACTGCTGTATTTGCATTTAAAAAACTGGGCAAAGGCCAAAACCAAGATCGATGAAGCCTTGAAAATCTTCCATGGCGAATTGGGGGACCGGAGAAGGATCGGCAGCACCCAATTGCTCTTATCCATATGGTATTTGAACCATCATCAGTTAGATGCGGCATTGAAGCAATGCGAACAGAGTCTCCATTTCGCTCGGGAAACCCGATCCTATTATGGTATTGCTCGTGCTTCTGAAGAAATGGCCAACATTCTAGAACTCAAGTATCCATGCTCGGAAGATATTGCCACCCTGCGTCGCCAAGCTTATTGCTTTTATTCAACCATCCAGCATCGGAGGGTCGCCAACGAGAGTATGGTGTCTTTTTGTCGAGTTAAATCCGAACCACGGTTGCCGATCAAAGCCGTTATGTTTGACCTCATCGATACGCTGACTGTCTGTGTGCACAGAGAATATAAAGCGAATCATCGGTCCTACGCGAAAGACCTCCAGGTCGATCGGGATCGTTTTGATAAAGTATGGGAAGACTCGAGAGCGTTCGCTCAGAGGGGCGGTTTTAAAAACACACAGGAACGCATGGCTTGGGTCATCCGGGAATTAGGCCTTCAACCATCCCCTGCTCTAATAGCAAAATTTGCCGAACGGGAAGAACAATATTGGGTTCAGAATGTGAAATGGCTGCCTGATGCGCGAGTGGTCCTGCAAAAATTACGAACAAAAGGAATAAAAATGGCCATCTTGGCCAATGGGCCTTCAGCCCTCAAGGGGCTGGACAGATCTTTGGGATTGTCCAAATTGGTGGACACATATCTTCTGTCCTGTGATAGTAGTTTCTTAAAACCGGAAAAAGAATTCTATTTTGACGCATTGAACCATCTCGGTATCAGAAGGGAGGAAGCAAGCCACTGTCTGTTCGTCGGTGACGGCACTGATAAAGAACTAAACGGCGCCAGAGAGTGTGGTCTGTATGCCGTTCGGTTGAAACAGGATCGTCCTCCCTATATGACCTGGGAGAACGAAAGCACGGATTGGGATTATGAGGTAAACCATTTGAAGGAGCTGTTGGAGCTCCTTCACCTATAACCGGGCGACAATCATACAAAAGTTTTCTGTCCCCTATGAGATGCGATCTCGTTTTATGAATATACCTTTACGTCAATTGGGCCGAACGCAGCTACAAGTGTCCTTGCTCGGTTTGGGCGGTCTGGGCATTTTGAGCAAGCACCAAAATACACCTGCATCCGCCACCCGACTGATCCACGCCGCATTGGATAGCGGAATCAATTTTATTGACACGGCGCGCTCATATGGTGACAGTGAAAATCGCATCGGTCTTGCCTTACGTCATAGACGAACGGAATGTATACTGGCCAGCAAAACCATGGCCCGTTCCTATGTCGGCGCACGTAAGGACCTAGAAGCCAGCTTACGTGCGTTACAGACGGACCATATTGAGTTGTATCAGATTCATCACCTTCAATGGCATGGCGAATTAGAGCAGGTCTTTGCAGAAAACGGCGCGTTGCAGGCTTTAAAAGAAGCTCAACAAGCAGGCTGGATCGGTTATATAGGTATCACAGCACATCTGCCGGACCTCGCCGTTGCAGCAATGGCGACAGGCTGTTTTGATGCCATTCAAGCACCTCTTAATCCATTAGATGCTCCACTATTTTCAGAAATTTTTCGACAGGCAGAAAGGCGGCAATTAGGCGTCATCGTGATGAAGCCTTTAGCAGGTGGATTGCTTGCTAATCATGCGGAATTAGCTCTTCGTTATTGTCTCGCTGAAAAAGTCCACTGCCTGATTCCAGGTATGAGCACGCTTGCGCAGTTGTATGCCGACCGAAAACATGTTTTGGCTGCCAAGCCCCTCACCCCCTCGGAAAGCTCCCTGCTGCTGGAAGCGGCAGAGGCGGTGGCCCAGAACCAATGTAGACGCTGCGGATATTGTCTATCGGTCTGCCCTGAACAAATACCCATTATGGAAATTTTTCGCTTTGAGAGATATCTGGACATTTATAAAACCGGTCATTGGGCTAAAAACCAATATCATGAATTGTCGGTCAGGGCGGATCAGTGCCGAGACTGTGGACGATGTGAAGTGATCTGTCCTTATCGGCTGCCCATTCGCCGTATGTTAGCGGCAGCCCATAAAAAGCTCTGTCGCGAGATAACCACCGTGGAGTACGCGTATCACGGTGCCAATGAATTGTCATCAGAAGGCTAAAATGAAAATCGGGCTCGTTTTAACCGCATTGAACAATCGAAGTTTGGATGATGCTTTGCGTATTGCCGCTTCCTATGGATATCAAGCCGTCGAACTGTCTACCTTTGCCAACAACGTCCACCTTGACATGGATACTATGCTGACTGGCCCCAACGCTAATAGTTTGAAAAGCAAGGTAGCCGTATACGGGTTGATTATTTCATATATTGATAATCACCCGGAAAGCCAGCTGGTTCTGGGACCTCATCATGCTGATACGGATATATTTTTTCAAGGCTCTGCTGCTGAAAAAATCGAATATGGCATGCGACGAATCGTGCAAACCGCACAGCTGGCGAATGCCTTAGAAGTGCCGGTCGTTTGTGGTTTTTGCGGCTGTGAAGATTATTCACGATGGTTTCCGTGGCCGGATCCACAAGGATGGGAAAAAATGACAGCTGTTTTTGTCGAGAGATGGAGTAAAATTTTGGACCGTTTCAAAGAATATGGCGTTCGATTCGCTCATGAATGTCACCCCAAGCAATTTGCCTATAACATTGAAACAGCCGAATTAACAACCGCACTTTTCAAAGAGCGGAAAGAATGGGGATTTAATCTGGACCCTGCTAATCTCATGCTCTCCGGCGCAGATCCCATTCTTTTTGTTCAGCTATTAGGCGATCGTATCTATCACGTGCATGCAAAAGATGCGGAAATTGTGGCCCATAATCAGCGTAAATCCGGATTATTGGCTCACGGGGATTGGCGTCGGATTGACAGGGGATTTCGATTTCGCATCCCTGGTTGGGGGGATATCCACTGGAAAAGACTTTTAACGGAGTTGCGGCTAATCAATTACAATTATGTCCTTTCCGTCGAACATGAAGATCCGACGATGAGCAGAGTGGACGGAATTATCAAATCATATGATTATTTAAGGCCTCTTCTCATCAACCAAGCCTGTGAAAAACCATGGTGGTAGATACCCAAGCTCCTGAATCGACTCTTAACGGTCATACAGAGAATCAAAACCAAAAAATCTATGCCGGCGTTGATATAGGCGGCAGCAAAATTTATACTTTACTCTGCGATTGTCACGGAACAATCCGCTCGCAATTTAAAATGGCCACGCCTGCGGATAAGGATCATCAAAAAATCCTCGATTTAATTATCGAGCAAATAGGAAAACAATTGGAAAAAAACAGGATCCCGCATTGCCGTCTGGCGGGCATCGGCGTTGGCTGTGCCGGCTTGGTCAATTTTAAAACCGGCGTCGTCGAAAGTTCCGTCATTCTGCCGTGCTGGAATCACATACCCTTGCGCCGTCTTTTAGAGGAAAGGTACAATGTCCAGGTGATTGTAGATAACGACGCTAATGCGGCCGTCTATGGCGAGTGGTGGTTGGGCGCAGGCCAACAGGTCGCGAATCTATTGTGTTTGACTTTGGGAACCGGGATCGGTGGCGGTATTATCATTAACAACACTCTTTACCGCGGCGCGTGCGGTACCGCCGGCGAATTCGGGCATTTGACGTTGTCGGAAGACGGGCCGGTTTGTTGGTGCGGTAATCCCGGCTGCGCGAATCCTTTGGCCTCCGGTTTTGCCATGGCAAAGACTGCACAGACAGCTTTTGCCGCCGGCGTTCCTTCGATGGTCTGGGTGCTGGCTGACCATGATCCCATAAAAATCACCGCCCAAATCATCGCAGACGCAGCCAGTCGAGGAGATCGACCGGCGCAAACCATTATTGAATCATCAGCTTTTCATATCGGCGTATTATTAGCCAGTCTCATTAACGCTTTTAATCCGGATCGCATTGTTCTGACGGGAAGTCTGATGAAAATCGGACCGCCCTATTTGAATAAAATAATCAAGGAAACGGAAAAACGGGCATTTGCTGTGCCGTTTCAACATACCCGAATAGTAATGGGAAAACTCGGCGAAGCCTCCGGCGCGCTTGGGGCGGTCGGCCTTCTGCTCCATCAAGAGGAAAGATAGACCATGGCCGAAGAAGTCATTATTCCGGTGCATTTCACCAGAGCGTACCCCTCCAAGATCGTCATCGAGAAGGGAGGATTACAGCGCGCCGGAGAAATCCTTCAGGAGCTGCTTCCTTACCGACAAAAGTCGGAATTCTGCATGGTTACGGATAAGACCATCCGTCGCCTTTACGCTACTGCTGTTCACCAATCTTTCGGCAGGCGTCTTTCGGAAATCTGTTTTCAACCCGGCGAACGAGCGAAAACACTCGCCAATGCGATCACATCCTATCGTGTTTTATTAGAGACGAATCATAAGAGACGGGATATCCTTCTTGGATTGGGGGGAGGCGCCATCTGTGATCTCAGCGGATTCGTCGCTTCCACCTACATGCGAGGCGTTCCTTACTGTTTATTGCCCACCTCGCTCGTCGCACAGGTTGATGCGGCGATCGGCGGCAAAGTGGCGGTCAACCTCCGCCAAGCTAAAAACATCCTGGGCGCCTTTTACCATCCGCTTGGTGTCCTTGTGGACCCTGCCACCCTCTCTACGCTTCCACTGAAAGAGATTCGTAACGGTCTGTCCGAAATGATCAAAACCGCGGTGATCGGCTCTGCTGAGCTCTTTGCGTTTATTGAACGCTCGTGGCCCTTGTTGTTGGATAAACAGATCGACGTGTTTCATCAGGCGCTTGTCGAAACCATCAAACTCAAGCTATCCATCCTGACCAAAGATCCGTTTGAGAGCAACCTTAAACGCGAGCTCAATTTTGGCCATACCCTCGCCCACGCGCTTGAAACCGCGTGTCATTTTCGACAGATATCCCACGGGGAAGCGGTGAGCGTTGGCATGGCGACGGCTACTCGGTTGGCGCAACAGAGAGGCTTTTGTACGACACAGACCGCCGACCGTATTTTGAATCTGTTGCAGATGATCGGTCTGCCGATCGACTGGCCGGACGGGATCGACGTCGGCCGATTGCAGGAAGCGTTGGAGACAATAGCCTCCATCCGTAACGGTCATCTTTATTTTGTCATGCCTCAAATCATCGGCCGAACCATCATTGATGAATCCATCGACATCCAAGATGTGGTGCAAGCGGTGGCCGGTGCATCCGGAGAAGGGGGTTGGTCGTGATCTCTGCCGAATTACAAATAGCCATCCGGGCTGCAAAGACGGCGGGGCGGCTTCTTTTGTCCGCGAAACCCGGCTCCAGGTCGCTGACGATTAAAAAGGAAGAGCTGCTATCGTCGAATACGCGGAAGCAGTTTGTTACAGAGATGGATCGTCGGTGCGAATCGGCGATCAAACGAATATTAATGAAGGCGTTCCCTGATTACGGCGTATTGGGAGAAGAGAGCGGCGGACAGGATCTAAACCGGGAGAACATCTGGGTCATCGATCCTTTGGACGGAACCATCAGCTACGCGCAGGGACTGGATTCCTACGGCGTGGCCGTCGGTTTACTGCACCGGGGGGAAAGCGTGCTCGGCGTCGTCTATCTGCCTTATCATCAAGAATTGTTTTTTGCAGAAAAAGGATACGGCGCTTTTTGTAACGAGGCACCCATACATGTTTCCGACACGCGTGATTTAAAAGACAGCATCGTCTCTTTGGGACATCAAATTTTTCGCCTCAACGATTATCCCAGAGTGATCAAAGAATTGGTCCAGACCATCAAACGGCTTCGGGTATCCGAATCCTGCAGCAGGGAGATGTGCCTCGTAGCAGCGGGAAAAATCGACGGTTTTGTTCGGACGAACCAACCCACGTATGATTATATGATGGGCAAAATAATTATCGAAGAAGCGGGAGGCCGGGTCACTGATTTTCAAGCGGCACAACTGAACATCCGGCTTAATACGGAACGGAATGCGGATATTCTGGCTTCCAATGACCATTTACACGAAGCCCTGGCTGCGTATTTGATCCGATAAAAAGCGATCCGTTTCGTGACGGATCGTCACCGGCTGTGAGGATCGTTGCCCGGCCCTTAAAAAATTTTCCGAAAGGGTTCTTTATGAAACCGTTAAGGATTTTTATCTCCTCCTCTGTTGAATTAAGTGAGGAAAGAAAAGTCGTTGTAGAATGTATTGATCACAAAGCGGCGAAAGTGAAACGAAACAGAATCGATCTGAAAGCGGTGATGTGGGAAAAACTGCCGGCTTATTCCACCACCGTGAGCAACCAGACGATCTATGAGAAAAAAATGGCCCGGTGCGAAATCTTTATCTGCATGATTCATCGCAAAGTCGGCCAGTATACGAAACGAGAGTTGGATATCGCCATACAGAACTGTCAAAGAGGTCGGAATCCGCGCAAGGTTCTTTTTTTATTTAAAAGAATCCTTTCGGAGGAAATGTCCCCAGACACCCATCAGGTAATCGAATTGATGGAAAGATTGAAAAAACAGGAACGATTCCCCGTCTGGTTTAGCAACAGCAAAGAATTGACGGACCTCATCGAACAAAATATCGACAAAGCACTTGAAAGAAGAATCTCCAGCAAGCCCACAGGCTCGATTATCACCACCAGGCCTTTCAGCAGTCTGCCTCGACGCTCAATGGGATTCGTTAATCGTACGCAGGAGATCGAACACATCAAAGCGTATTTGATCCAAAGACGAGCCGTGCACTTGCACGGGCTAGGCGGTATTGGTAAAACGGATCTCGGTACCGAAATCGCCTATCGCTGTCGAAAATATTTCAGAGACGGCATTATATGGTATAAAGCCGATAAATGCCAAATCGAAGAGCTATTGAACCAGATATTGTCAGAGTTTAAGCGTGAGCTGGTGGCCAGTCCCTTAAGCGAGAAGAAGAACTTGACTCAGCGACTCCTGTTAGGAAAAAGAATTTTGATCGTCCTGGATAACGTGGAAATCGAAAATCGAATGGCGGTGCAAGAGTTAATCGATTTGGTGCCGGATTGCGCGATTCTCGTCACCACCCGATCAAGAAAGGGGTTGAGTTTCAACAATGTGATTACAGTTGAACTGGATGAACTCGCATTGAAAGAAAGTGTCGCACTGTTTGAAAGTAAAACCGGCAGGCGATTCAATGAGGTGGAAAAGAATGATACGGTGCTGGTTTACAAACAGCTTGGCGGCATCCCGTTAGCTTTGGAACTCGCAGCGCGATGGGCGGAGTCATCTCATAGCGAAATCATTAAATTAGCCCAATGGCTCAGAGAAAAGGGGATCGAGCTTTTGCATAAGGAAAATGAAAAAATCCGGGCTATTTTTTCTTATACGTACAATCAGTTAGATAAGGATGAAAAAAAACTGTTTACGATTATAGGGGCATTTTGGGGCGAAACCTTTACGTTAGAAGCGGTTGAAAAAGTCAGCAAAATGCAAACGGTAGAACTGATCCTTCATAAATTCATAGGATTATCGCTTTTAAAAAAACATGAAAATCGTTATTACTTTCATCCCCTGCTAAAATTCTACGCAAGAGGTAAATTATCCGACCACCAGGTTCAACGGAGAATGATGAAATACTATTTATCACTGACCTCTCGTTTTGCGGATCAGCATTCGGTGTTAGAGGGGGAGAGAGACAATATCCTCGGCGCGTTGGACTATGCATCAACACAAGGCGATGGTGAGAACGAGCTGCTGTTTATCGATCTATTGATGGGCGGTCATGACGCCTATTACGGCTTTTTTGCCCAACGGGGATATTGGAACGAGGGAATAAAAAGAGCCGAACAGGCCATCGAACTGACTTTTCATCTGAAGCGTGAAATGCTGACCGCTCGATACTATTCTCACCTGGGACTGTTCCACTACTGGCTCGGTCAACAAAAACAAGCTAGACAAGATTTTGAAAAAGCCCATGAGCTTTTAAGCCGGGAAAAAAATATTAAGGGGATGATCGTATGCCTTCATCAACTCGGTTACATTGAAGACGACGAAAACCGTTATGCCAGAGCACGAGAGGTCTATACAAAGTCCTTAACATTAGCTCAAAAAATCAAGGATCAACGCCTCATCGCCCTAGGATATCATCTGGTTGGCGTAATCGATTACCATCAGGGCTTTTATGACAAAGCCCAGCAAAACCTGCAAAAGGCCATCGCTATCGACCAAGATCTTGGAATACCGCAGGCTGTTGCCAGAAACCAACGACGCTTGGCCGCCGTTCTCAGAATGAAAGCACATTATTGTAAAACCGCTCAACGGAAGGACTTTTTAAAACAAGGTTTTGCCCTCATCGAGGCGGCACTGCAAACGGAAAGTTCCATCAGAAGCCAAGCCAGAGGTCAGAGGCAGCTCGGAATGCTATACGAGGAGGACAAACAATTAGAAAAAGCTAAAAAATGCTATGAAAAGAGCCTAACTATTTTTGAATCGATCGGGAATAAAAAAGGTGTCGGCACGGTGCAATATAATTTAGGATCCGTTTGTGAAAAGACAAAATTACCAGAAAAAGCGCGAAAATGGTATCTGGACAGTAAAACGATCGCCGCTCAGGTCAACAGCAAATACGGGCAAGCCTGCGCTCTTCGACAGTTAGGGCTATTAGCCAAAAAGCAAAACGCCCTCAAACAAGCTCGATCGTTATTGACAGAGTCACTGGAAATATTTGAAAGCATTCAATCCTGTTTCAAAGCTGAAGTGGAACAGTTATTGAATCAGCTGCGTTAACCAAACGGTCTCTACCGTTTGAAATGTCGACCAGGAAAATCATATGAGTGTTTCATGTAAAAATATCTATACAAGTCCACTTTATCAAGTTCGAAATTGTCATGGTGGAGAGCATACCATTGAGATGAACCGCCTGTTTTCTGAAGCGGATTTTAAAACGCCATGCCATTTTATCGATTATGCGGTTCTTCCTCCCCATAGTTCAATTGGATTGCATCGCCACGGAAACAACGAAGAGATCTATTTGATACTGGAAGGATCCGGCTGCATGACGATGGATGACGCTGTTTTTCGAGTAAACGCCGGCGACGTCATCGTCAACAAACCCGGCGGTGCTCATGGTTTAACCAATAATTCCGAGATGTGCATAAAAATTTTTGTCATTGAAGTTGAATGTGCTGAAATAAATGAGGCCTCTCTCCTATGACCGCATCATCCAAAAAATCACTCCCGCGGAACGGTCTATGGCCCGACCGTCTGCTGCCGCTGTTTCAGGATCACCCGCAGCTCACCTTCAAGGTCCAGGATATCGAACGTACACTGCAGGTGGCGAATAAAGAGCGCGCAGCGCTGCACAAACAGCTGCGCGACCTGGTGCGCGTCGGCGAGATCATCAAATTGCGCCAGAATCAATACGCCCTGGCGGCGCCGGCGGCCGAGGTCACCGGCGAACTGCGCGTCAATTCCCAGGGCTATGGATTCGTTCGCCTCGAGGACGAGCAGGAAATCTTTATCAGTTCCAAAAACATGGGCCACGCGCTGCACAAGGACACGGTCCGCGTGCGCCTGCTGGCCGGCAAAATGGGTGAACACCCCGAAGGCCGGGTCCTGCAGGTGGTCGAGCGCGGCCGTACCAAGATCGTCGGCGTCTTTCATCGGGCGCGACGCTATGCCTATGTGGTGCCGGACGATATCAAAATACAAAAGGACATTCTCCTCAGTCCGGCCGACACCGCCGAACTGGTAGAGGGCCAAAAGCTGGTCGTCGCCATCGAGGCGTGGGAACACGATCAGCTGAATCCCCTGGGACGCGTCGTCGAGATCCTCGGCCATCCGGATGATCCCGGCGTGGACGTCGCCTCCATTGTCCACGGCTTTGACCTGGAGACCACCTTCGCCGCAGAGGTCACTCAAGCGGCGGAAGAACTGACAGAGGTTCTCCCTGAAACAGAAATAGCCCGCAGAGTGGACCTGCGCAATTCCGTGACCTTCACCATCGATCCGGCGGATGCCAAGGATTTCGATGATGCGGTATCCCTGGAGGCGATGGACAACGGAAATTGGCTGCTGGGCGTGCATATCGCCGATGTCGGTTATTATGTGGAGCAGGGCTCCATCATCGACCGCGAGGCGCAGCAACGCGGCACCTCCATCTATCTGGTGGATCGCGTGATCCCCATGCTCCCGGAACGGCTGTCCAACAAACTGTGCAGCCTCACACCCGGAGACGACAAGCTCTGCTTCTCCGTGCGCATGCAGGTCACCCGCCAGGGCGAAGTGGTCTCCCACTCCTTTGAACGCAGCGTGATCCGCAGCCACAAACGCTTTTCCTATGAAGAAGCGCAGCAGGTTCTCGACGGCCAGATGACCAGCCCGTTCAGCGGGATTCTGCACGACATGCTGGCACTGTCGAAAAATCTGATCGCTGCGAGAAAAAAACGGGGCGCGGTCGACTTTGACAGCATGGAGATCAAAGTCGTTTTGAACGAACAGGGCAAACCGGTTCAGCTGCAAAAACGGGAACGGCTGGACACCCACCGGCTCATCGAAGAGTTCATGCTGCTGGCCAACGTCACCGTCGCTCGTTTTGTGGGAGAGGAACTGGCGGAAAAGCTCGATCAGCAACTGCCCTTTGTCTACCGGGTGCACGACAAACCCACCCGTGCTGATGTGGAAGAACTGATGACCCTAACACAGGTGTTCGGCGTCGAGATGCAGCCGGCGAAACGGGTGACTCCGCACTATTTCCAGCGCCTGTCCGAACAGTTCCAGGCGCATCGAGCGGCCACGGTTCTGCAGAACGCCCTGCTGCGTACCATGACCAAAGCCAAGTACACCACCGCCAATGTCGGCCATTTCGGATTGGCCTACTCCCATTACACCCACTTTACATCGCCTATCCGGCGCTATCCGGATTTAATGGTGCACCGGCTGCTGCACCTCTATCAGACGAAACCGGAACAGACGGTCCAGCAATCAGAGCTGGAACGGCAATGCCAGCTGGCCAGCGAAAATGAGGTCCGCGCCCAGGAAGCGGAGCGCGCCTCCATCAAAATGAAACAGCTGGAATTTCTTGAAGCGCACATCGGTGAAGAGTACTCGGGATTCATCTCCCGCATCGTGGGCTTTGGCCTGTTCGTCACCCTGCCGGACTTTTTGATCGACGGGCTGGTCCATATCTCGGATTTAAAGGACGATTATTACATTCATGAAGCGAAAAAAGCCCAACTGACCGGCCAACGCCGGGGGACCACCTACCGGCTCGGTGATCCGGTGCGCATCGCCATCAGCCGGATCAACCGGAATGAACGCCTGCTCGATTTCACCCTCCTCAACAAACTCGAGCCGGCGAAGAAAAACCGGGGAAAGAAAAGATGAAAACACTTCTGCTGAATAAAAAAGAACTCTGCCACGGCACCTGGGAGTTCACCCTGGCTAAACCGGCCGCTACGGTTCATCAGGCAGGACAACATATCACCGTCAAATTGCCCCATCTGCTCCATGCGGATCCTAAAGGCCCTCAGCGCACCTTCACCCTCGCTTCAGCACCGCATGAGGCCGACTGGCTGATCGCCACCCGCATGACCGGCAGCGGATTTAAAAAAACACTGCTCGACCTGCCCCTGCACACCGAGTTGGAGGTCAATGGCCCCATGGGCGCCCTGGTCCGTGATGAACGGTTCCCAAGTTTGGTTTTTCTCGCCGGCGGCATCGGCATCACGCCGTTTCGCAGCATGGTGCAAGATCTCCATTACAAGGCCCTCGGCGTCAATGTGCATCTCTTTTACTCCAACCGCAGTCTCGACTCTGCCGCGTATCACAACCTCTTCGCCGGGCTCGCAGAGCAAGCCTTTTTCACTTATATTCCGACTCTCAACGACGAACCGGATGCGGCATGGCATGGTGAACGCCGACTCCTGGGAATGGAGTTGATCCATGCCCACCTTGCGGAATTGAACGCCCACGCCTTCTATCTGTGCGGACCGCCGGGGCTGGTCACAGATCTGACCAGCCAGCTGCAGGCAGCGGGCGTGAACAAAGAAAGAATCTTCTCCGAGTCTTTTTGGGGGTACCCTTGATGACCGGCTCGCAACCCGGCAGCTGATTAAAAACCGCGTGAACAACCTTACTTGACAGGTGTCGCTTTTTCAGGACACCTTTGTCTGGCCCGGCGCCGACAGGCCGCTGCGCATGTCAACATGGCTTTCATCCAAATTAAAATCAAATCTTTACAAGCCGCCCTACTCTACATCCCCCACCCTATATCCGCATCAGTGGTATAATTTTTGTTTACTCTCCATTGCACCAAGTAGGGAGAGTTTTTTAACCATGAAAAAGTTTGTGCTGTGGGCTCTGCTTGTTTGTACCCGAGCCGGCACCGCTCAAATAGTAGCCGATACCAATGTGCGCGAGTTGACCGACCTCGCCGGCCGCTCCGGCATCAAAGCGGCGCAGGATCGCCGCATGGCCGAAACCTATCTCCAACTCAAAGGATGGGAGACTGCGGGCACGTTGGCGGAGGCGCGCACTTTTCAGGTTCAGCGTATCTGGCAGAGCACGCCGGTGTACTATGTGGACATGAACCAACAGGCTGCGCAGACCTTAGGTACGCAAAAGTTGTGGCCGGGCGGCAGCAGCGGTGACTCGCTGGATGGCAATGGCATCCTCATCGGACTCTGGGACGGCAGCGGCATTTTGCTCCAGCATCAGGAGTATGTGGGCAGGGCCTGGCAAAAGGATACACCAACGATGATCGGGCTGCATGGAACTCACATCGCCGGCACGCTGATCGCTCAGGGGAGGAACCTCAGCGCCAGAGGCATGGCGCCCAACGCCGAGCTGGATGCCTATGATTGGAACAACGATATTTCAGAGATGGCCATGGCCGCGGCATCGGGCATGCTGCTGTCAACCCACTGTTATGGCTATCTGGCAGGCTGGGTGCCTAATTATAGAGGCGACGGCAAATGGGCCTGGCTCGGGACGCCGGAGGTCAGCACAGAGGAGGATTTTCTTTTCGGATTTTACGATGAAAGCTGCCGTCAGCGCGACCACATCGC
>CAZKQR010000020.1:0-11799 GCA_964554965.1 uncultured Cytophagia bacterium
CTTTTAACTCTGGAGTGCGTTATGGAAAACCGTTTCATCTTTTTCGTCATCGGCGCTCTGGTCCTTTTTTTCGGCCACGTTGATGGTGCGGATGACCTGTTTAAGCCGGACCATCGTTTGTGGACTCCACAGCCGGATGAGGTTTATCTTCAGGAAGTGTCTGAGAAAATAACCACGACCAGTCCGGTTACCTCCGTTGCCCTGTCCAAAGGCCAACTCTTTCTGGTGATGCAGGGCTCGATCCATCGGCTGGACGATGGTGCAGTGACGCCCATGGCTCAGGCTCCGGGTGAAATCCGCCGGCTGATGGTTGTGCAGGAGCAATTGTACGCGCTGGCTGAATCCGGTCTGTTTCACTGGGATGGAGCGCGGTGGAGCCGTTTAAGCGATAAACCGATCATCGATCTGTGCCTGCACCGCGGGGCGCTGCACGCCGCAACCGAGGAGGATGTCTATCGCTACACGCAGGGGGCGTTTGTCAACATCGAACCCAAGGGCGGTTATCTGTCCAGCGATATCACGGTGGTCATGGCCGACGGTTCGCAGGTGTTGAGCGATCCGGTGCGGCTGGGTCCCATCCAGCGCATCGCATCCTACAGCGGCACGCTCTATGTCCTGCGGCCGGGAAAGCTGGTGCTGTTCGACGGCCGTATCGTCAACGAGAATCATATCGATTGGGGCGCACTGGCTTCGCCGAACACCAACGATCTGCTGGCCATGGGCAGCCGGCTTATTATCGCTACGGATCGCGGATTGAGCGTTTTACGCGGCGCAGCCGTGACGACGATCAAAGGGACCGATGGCCTGCCGGTTGAAAAGACCACCTGTCTGACCCAGGGCTTTGATCAAGACGTATGGATCGGCACCACCACCGGCGCTGTGCGCATGCTGGAAAACAGCTGGCATTACTTTGGTCCCGAACGCTGGTTGCTGGCGAACCATGTTCACGCCATAGCGGTGGAAGGCCGCACGGTCGCCATGGCAACCGACGGCGGCGTCGGCCTGATTCGTTATGAACCCTATACGCTGGCCCAAAAGGCCGTGTATTATGAACGCCATCTCGAGGCATTCGGCCACAAACGGTTGGGGTTCATCCACTCTCTGTACAGGAACAAGAACACCGGCGAGTGGATCCGTGAGGTGAGCGATAACGACGGCGGCCACACGGCGCCGTATCTGACCGCTATGTGTTACAAATATGCCGTCACCGGCGATGAGGCGGCCCGCCGCGAGGCGGTCAACTCCTTCAAAGCCATGGTCTGGCTTGAACAGATCACGCAGAAAAAAGGCTTCGTGGCGCGCGCCATCTGGTCGACCACCGGAGATCAGGACAAAATGGCCAGTCAGGGTTCAGGCGGCCTGCCGGCGAAATGGTATCCCAGCCGAGACGGCAAATGGTACTGGAAGGGCGATACCTCCAGCGACGAGATCGACGCGCACTTTTACGCTGTGTCGCTGTTCCATGATCTGGTCGCTCAGGGAGAGGAAAAAGAGCTGGCCAAACAGCATCTGCTCCACATCGCCGATCACATCATTGCCAACGGATGGGTGCTGCGCGACATGGACGGTCAGCCGACGCGCTGGGGCCGATGGGATCCCGACTACCTGCTGCGTCCCTACGGCTATGTGGCCCGCGGCCTCAACGGCCTGCAGGCGCAAACCTACATGCTCACCGCCCTCGCTCTATCCGGCGATACGAAATACCGGAACGCGTTTGACCAGTTGATGCGTTGGGGCTATCAGAATTATACGGTGCGGCAAAAGATCACCTTTCCGCCGGAAGACATCGCCCCCTGGGATGATAACCTGGCCAATTTCTGCTACTATACTCTCTTTCGCTACAGCCGGGATGCAGAACAGTTTCCGATCTATCTTCGCAGTCTGGAGCGCACCTGGGAGCTGAAGCGGCTGGAGCATGTTCCCTGGTACAATTTTACCTATGGCGCCGTTACCGGCAACGATTGCGAGGTCGAGCGCGCGGTGCAGCATCTGCGCGAGTGGAGTCTGGATTGCATCGCCCACCGCTATACCAATTCTCATCGCGACGACCTCTATCCAGAGCCGGGCTATACGAACTATGGCGGCGGAACCAGGGCCATGTCGCCGCGCGAGATATCCTCCGGCAGCTATGTGATGCCCTATGACGGCGGCAGCGGCGAAAACAGAATGGCGGCGCCCACCGGTTATCTGCGCGATTACTGGATGGGACGCTATCACGGATTTATCACCGCGCCTGCCACTCAGGCGGCAGAGGTGATCTCTGTGCCGGAACAGGGCGCAGCGGGTCAAGGCGCGAGACCCTACAGCGGGCCGCCGCGCCCGGAAATCAGGCTGCGCTGAAATACGGCTAAGACAGACGCCGGCAGGAAAACGACTGTGCCAACAAGACTCTCCATCAATCCATGTTCAGGCTTTAACTAAATCGAGGAATTGAAATGACCAACACCATCATTTACCGCTATGACGCGTTGAAAAGTTTTTGTGAGGATGCATTTAAAAAACTGGGGTTCTCACACAAGGACAGCGAAATCATCACCGAGGTTTTGCTGCTCTCTGACCTGTACGGCATCGAGTCGCATGGCATGCAGCGGCTGGTGCGCTATCACAAGGGCATTGAAAAAGGCATGATCAAGGTTGACGCCAAACCAGAGATCGTCTTTGAAACCCCGGTATCTCTGGTCATCGACGGCCATGACGGCATGGGACAGCTCAATGCTCATTTCGCCATGACTCGGGCGATTGAAAAAGCGGAACAATCGGGCGTCTGCATCGCTACTGTGCGAAACTCGAATCATTTCGGCATTGCGGGTTATTACGCCAAGATGGCGAGCGACAAAGGATATATCGGATTTGCCATGACCAATTCCGAGGCGATCATGGTGCCGACGTTCGGCCGCATGGCGATGATCGGCAGCAATCCGATCGCCATGGCCATGCCGGCCAAGCCCTATCCGTTTTTCTTCGATGCCTCCACCACAGTGGTCACCCGCGGCAAATTGGAGATCTATAACAAGAACAACAAACCGCTTCCTGAAGGGTGGGCGCTGGACAAAAACGGCAAAGGGTCCACCGACGCAGCGGATGTGCTGAAGAATATCGTGGCCAAAGCCGGCGGTGGCATCATGCCGCTCGGCGGTGAATTCGAGCGCACCGGCAGCCACAAGGGATACGGATACGGCATGGTCTGCGAAATCTTTTGCTCGATTCTGTCCCAGGGCATCACCTCCAATCACACTCATCAGGGCGGCAAGGGCGGAACCTGTCACGGCTTTGCCTGTATGGACCCGAAAATTTTCGGTGATGCGCAGGCGATCGAAGAAAACCTGTCCGCTTTTCTGCAGGAACTGCGCGATACGCCGAAAAGCGAGGGCGCGGAACGCATTTACACCCATGGGGAAAAAGAGATCCTTGCATACGCGGATCGAATGAAAAACGGCATCGCGATCAACGTCCATACCGCAGCGGAGATGGCTGATTTTTGTGCGTTCGTCGGCCTGGATGTCAAACGCTATCTCGGCGAAGTGGACCTTGACGGCATTCAACAGGCCAGTTCTTACAAGTAGCGGGCTTGTCGGCGGGCCGCGTTGGTATCGCGGCCCGCTTGGGGCAAAGGCGTTTTTGCGAGTCTGAAACCGAACATACCCAGGAGGTGAGTGAATGATCCATAGAACCCTTTCCCGGCGGGATTTTTTTTCATCCACCCTGGCAGCCGGGTCGGTGATGGCGTTTTCCGGACTGAACAGGGTCCTGGCGGCTGAGGCCGCCTCTTCTTCAGCCAAGACGCCCACACGCATTCAGGTGGTCTATATGGCCAAACCGGTTCCCACCTGGCCCTGTCCGGATCTCGATGTCAGGGCGGAGATGGACAAAATAGACCAGCACCTGCGCGCTCTGCAAAAGCAATGCGGCCACCCTGTGCAATTCTGCGGCGGTCAGTTGGTGCGCACCGCGGACGACATGCCGGGATTTCTGGCCGCGGTCCGGGAGGTCGACGGCATTCTGGCGTTCAATCTCACCTCCACCTGCGGCCCGATGTTCTCGCCGATCGTCTCCCTGGGCATTCCCACGGTGCTTTTTTCTCAGCCCTACAGCGGTCACGACTGGTCTACGGTTTCCGGCATGCAAAAACAGGGCAAAAAAGTGGAGGTGATCGCCAGCAGCGATTTCAACGATCTGCTGCCGGTCCTGCGCCTATTCGCTGCGCTGCGGCGCACGCGACAGACGCATATTCTCTGCCTGCGCGCCGGCCAGGAGAAAAAATCTCTCGAGACCGATCTGGAGGCGCGCTTCGGCCTGCGCATCTCGCTGATGGATTATGCGGAGCTCAATGCGTTGTATGCACAAGCGGATGAAAAAGCGGCCACAGAAATGGCAGAGGCGTTTATCGCCGGGGCGGTGCGCATGATCGAGCCCGGCCGCAAGGATGTGATCGATTCCATGAAGCTGTTTCTGGCTGTTCAGGCCTTATTGGCGAAACACGGCTCCGAGGTCATCACCATCGACTGTTTGGGGGGATTTAAGCGCAACGATCTGCCGGCGTATCCCTGCGTCGCCTGGACGTTGTTGAACAACAGCGGCCGCATCGGCGTGTGCGAGGCAGACTTGACCTCCACCGTCACCCAGGTGCTGCTGCAGTATCTGAGCGGTAAACCCGGTTTTGTCAGCGACCCGGTAATCGATACCAGGAGCAACACGGTCATCCATGCTCATTGTGTGTCCGCGACCAAAATGGACGGACCGGAGGCTCCGGCTGAACCCTATGCGATCCGCTCGCACATGGAGGACAACCGGGGTGTTGCCGTTCAGGTCAAGATGCGCATGGGCCAGGAGATCACTCTGGCCAAGCTCGCGGACGCCGGCACCATGCTCATCAGCACGGGAAAAATCATCGATAATCCGGAGGGGCCGCGCGGCTGCCGGACCAAGGTAACCACCCAGGTCGCTGATGCGGACAAGCTGCTGCATGATTACCGCGGCGGACTTCATCGTTTGATTTTTTACGGCAATTGGGTCTCTGAGATTAAAAAAATGGGACGGCTGGCGGGATTTGAAGTGGTGGAGGAGATCTGAAAATTTCCATTGCTTCGCTCCCTTGGTGTCCGCAGCCCAAAAGTTGCTTTTGACCATCAGCGCAGGGGCGCCCGTCGGCAACAAAGGGGCTGATAAAATTCGGCTCTGCCTTGAGGGGGGATGAGTTAAACCGTCCCACAGGGTCCTGCGGCTTTGCGGGCTGATAAAAAGCCAAAAGTTTTATATTGCTTGGGATGCATCAGAGCACGCGATCAGGAAAACAATGCTCCGGAGGGGTGTCTCGTGGGTGAGAAAACATACAGCGGATTCTCCCGGTTTATTCACTCTCTGCCGCTCACTGTATGGGCTGGGTTCCTATTCCTTGCCGGTTCTGGCGGAGCCGCCCATCACAACCCTACTTCCTCCATCGTCTTCCATCGACTGACTACCGCTCAGGGTCTCACCAACAACAACGTGAACGATCTGCTGCAAGACCGTCTGGGACTGATATGGTTCGCCACCGAGGATGGTCTCAATCGCTACGATGGATACGAGTTGCGCACGCTGCGACACATCCCCGGCGATGAAAATTCTCTGGCTGATAATTCCATCTGGACATTGTTGGAAGATCGCTCCGGCAGAATTTGGCTCGGAACAAAAAGCGGCATCGTTCACTGCTACGATCCATCGACGGAGACGTTCAGTAAGTGGGAGCTGAAAATTAATTCCGTCAAAGACAACACGGTCACCACGATATACGAACACAGCCAAGGCGCCATCTGGGTCGGCACCTATCGCGGCGGGCTGTATCGCCTTGATCCTGTCGCAGGTAAGATCGCGCATTGGTCGTCCACACCGCAGAATCCCACCACACTGAGCAGCGATTATGTAACATCGATTGCCGAAGACCAGACTGGGGATATCTGGATAGGCACCTATCACGGATTGAACCGGCTGCCGCTGCGGTCGAAAGGCGACAGCGCAAGGTTTATCCGTTACTTTGCGGACAAGGGAAATCCCCATACGTTGAGCGACGATATTGTCTGGAATTTGACGAAATCGGAATGCGATCCTGGGATCATCTGGATAGGGACGGCGGAGGGATTGACCGTCTGTCGTCCCGAAACCGGATTGTTTACCCAAATCAGGATTCCCAATCCGGATCATCTTCAGTTCGGTGGTTCGGCTGGGTCGGTCATCGAGGAGATGATCGATGGAGAAAGGATCCTGTGGATCGATTCCTTTGCCGGTCTCATCCGTTACAACCGGGATCGGGAAAGCTTTGAAAGATTTATCGCCGATGACGAGGATCCCCGCAGCCTGGCGCACAACCATATCAATGGAATGATCAGGGACAAATCCGGCGTGCTATGGATGGCCACGGAAAAGGGCGTTTGCCGGTACCCCTCCAAAAGCGTCAAGTTTAATAACACCCCATCGCAAAAGATTACGCTCCGCCATACGGAGGAACCGCCTGAAAATATCAGAGCCATTGCCGGGACGGATGACGGTCGAATATGGTTTGGAACTGAGAAAGGGCTTTATTTCGCTGAACGGCTCGGCACAGGTTCATCCAGCCTGGCTTTGGCAATGAAAAAACATAGCGAATCCAATGGGCTCAACATCTGGTCCCTGGCCTCCGGCGGCCTGCGTGATCTGTGGATCGGAACCTATGGCTCCGGCTTGTTTCGCCTTGATTTGAAAACAGACCGGCTGCAGGGTGTGCATCCTCATGATAAAAAAATCACCATCCCTGCGATAAAATACAATAAAGCCTTATTCACCGATAACCAACATAAATTGTGGATCGGTTTCTGGGGCCTTGGATTGGCGCGGCTGGATCCGGTTTCCGGGGAGTATACGATGTGGCTGCATGATGAGAAGGATCCCCACAGCCTGAGCCATAACGACGTCTGGGTTATCTTTCAGGACGACAGAAAGAGACTCTGGATCGGCACCAACGGCGGCGGACTGAACCTGTTCGACCCGAAGGGGAGGGGAGGGTTCACTCATTGGTTCGCCGGGGGAGAATCATCGCAGGGCGATGCGAAGGGGGGGACGAACGGATCGTTGACCAGTAACAGCATCTATGCGATTTGTCAATGGCGCTATGGGAAAGAAAGTCTGTCAGCGGATAAAACAGTGTTGTGGATCGGGACCAGCAATGGATTGCAGAAATTTGTCGTTCATAACTCCAGCCCCGACAGTGCCTCCTTCCATCGCGTTAAAGTCTCCTCCTTCACCACGCGCGACGGTCTGGCGAACAATGCGGTAAAAGCGATTCTTGAGGATGAAAACGGCCACCTCTGGCTTGGCACGGCTGCCGGCATCTCTTTCTTTAATACACAGACGGGATCGTTCATCAACTATGACGAGGCGGACGGCGTCTTCGGCGCAGATTTCAATTATTCCTCCGCATGGACGGATGAGAGCGGTGTGATGCTGATGGGGAGCACAAGCGGCTTGAACTGCTTTGACCCTCGTACGATTTTGCGCTCACAGTACCAGCCCCCTGTGTTAATCACCGATTTTCAGATCTTTAATTCCTCAGTGCAGGCCCGTGATCCTGCCTTGCAGGGCAACAAAAGCATTCTCTACGCCAAAGAAATCACGCTCTCCCACCGGCAGAATGTGTTTTCTTTCCAGCTCGCGGCCTTGGATTACAACGCTCCTTCCTCCATCGAATATGCCTACCAGATGGAGGGGTTCGATGCCGATTGGGTTCATGGGGGAACGCGGCGCTTTGTCACTTATACGAATCTGAACCCGGGGCGCTATACGTTCAAGGCCAAATCGACCAACAGCGACGGAGTCTGGAATGATCAGGTGGCTGAAATCAGAGTGATCATTACGCCGCCCTGGTGGCAGACCGGCTGGGCCCTTTTGTTTTATCTGCTGATGCTGTTCGGCAGTGTCTATGGCATCGTTCGTTTTCAGGCCCATCGCAGCAGAACGCAGACGATGCTCAGGATGCAGGAGCTCGAATTCAACCATCTGCGTCAGGTTGAAAATATGAAATCAAGGTTTTTTGCCAACCTCTCCCACGAGTTCCGTACACCCTTGACGCTGATCAAAGGTCCGCTTGAACAGCTGATCAGCGGCAGGATAAAGGACAACCAGGTCCACTATTACCGGATGCTCTACCGCAACGCCGAGAAACTGCAGCGTCTGATCGATCAACTGCTGGAGCTCTCCCAGTTGGAAGCGGAGACGATACCGCTGCGAACCGAGACGCACGATCTGGTCCATCTTCTGCATGGGTTTGTGGAAACCTTTCGGCCCCTGTCTGCGCAAAAAAAAATCGATTTCGTTTTTCGGACGGATGTGAACTCTGTGCCGGCGCTTATCGATAGGGACAAGTTCGAAAAAATAATCAATAATCTGCTCAGCAACGCCTTTAAATTTACACCGGTCGGCGGGCGCATCACCGTGGAACTGCGCTGTGAAAAGAAACCGCTGTCAGAGGATCCCTTGGCCGCAGAGACGGCCGTCGTCTCGATCATCGACAGCGGCATCGGCATTTCCGAGCAGGACCGGCAAAACATCTTTAACCGTTTTTTTCAGGTGGATGATTCGGTCAAAAGAGGCTATGGGGGATCCGGCATCGGTCTGGCTCTGGTCAAGGAATTGGTTACCCTGCACCAGTGGGATATTTCCGTCACCAGCCAGGAGGGAAAGGGCTCGGCGTTTATTCTGCGAATACCCGTTAACAAGCCGGTGCAGACGATTCCGGCGGCCGCAGAGCCGACTGCTGTTGTGGCGAGCGAAAATGGTGAGCCCTTGATTCAGACGCCGGACCCTGTCTCCGCCTCAACCAGCCGGCCCTCCTTCGGTGAATATAACGCAGGGGGAAAGGCGGGCCCAGTCAAGCCGAGGCCGGCCGTCGCTGAATCCCAGCGAACCCTTCCCAGACCGAAAATTCTCATCGTCGAGGATTCCGCAGATGTTCGGTTTTTTCTCGCTGATCAGTTAAGCCCTGAATTCGACACGGAACAGGCGGGCACCGCCCAGGATGGAATCGGCCTGGCTGGGAAAACCATGCCGGATCTCATTCTCAGTGATGTGATGATGCCGGTGATGGATGGCATCGAATTCTGTCATCGCCTCAAGTCCGATTGGCAGACCAGCCATATCCCGGTCATCCTGCTGACCGCCAAGGCGTTGCCGGACGATAAAATCAAAGGGCTTGAAACCGGTGCGGACGACTATATCACTAAACCTTTCACTATGGACGAATTGGTCGCACGGATAAAAAATTTGATCGATCAGCGAAGGCGACTGCGCGACCGGATCAAACAAGAGTTGAATCTGCAGCCGGAGGCTTTGGCAACCAATTCCATCGATAAGGAATTCATGGAAAAGCTGCTGGCAGCACTAGAGGAAAATCTCGCTGATGAAGATTTTGACAGTGAGCAGTTGGCTCAGAAGCTGTTCGTCAGCCGCAGCCGGCTGCATCGGAAATTGCGTGCGCTCACCGGTCAGGCGCCTGGCGAGTTTATCAGAATGTACAAGCTCAAGCGCGCCGCGCAAATGCTTGTAGAAAAAAGAGTTAATGTTACACAAATTGCTTATGAAGTAGGCTTTGGCAGTCCCGCACAATTTACCCGCGCTTTTAAAAAATACTTTTCATGCCTTCCCTCGGAATTTTCCCGGCAAACGACACGGCCTCTTTGATCATTTTGCCACAAAACAGCAGAAGATCGACACAAAACAGCAATCTACGATCATTACGATTCCCTATCTTTTAGGGCGTCATTGGTGTGCGATAAACTGATCGTCTCACACCAGCGGCAGAACGCTTGAGGAGAACGAGGGCTGAATGCAACAGGCAAAAGGCGAAAACCGAGCGCGGAAAACGGCCGTAACGGGCCTTGAGCAGCTGGATACAGCGAAAATTCAGCGCAAGGTCCGAATGCTTGCTCTCGGCATTTGCCTCCTCTTGATCCTCGTCGCCGTTTCTCTCATGATGATTTTTTTCAATGTATTGATAAGGATGCAGTAGTTCATTATTCGGGAGGATTCCATGAAAGCCCTTTCTTGTTGCTTCCCTAGTCGGGCTGTCGCACTGTGTGGTCTGGTGCTGTCTCTCGCTGCCCTATGCCCGAGCCTCTCTTTCGGCCAGGGCTGTTCAGCCAATTTTACCGCTGCACCGACCTCCGGCTGCGAGGGTTTGACGGTGACCTTTTCGGATGCCTCCAGCGGCGCCACTGCCTGGACCTGGAGCTTCCCTGGCGGCAGCCCATCCTCTGCGGATGGCAAGGGCCCACACAAGGTGGTATACCATATGGCCGGCGCCTATGACGCCACTCTGGCGATAAAATGCAAGGAGGGCGTGGACAGTGAAGTGAAGAAGGGTTATATCACCGTCACCGCCTGCTGCATCGCCGCCTTTAGCGCCACGCCTACCTCGGGCTGCTTGGGACTTGAGGTGTCCTATACGGACGCTTCCACCGGCGCGGCTTCATGGTCCTGGAATTTTCCCGGCGGCACGCCCTCCACTGCGAGCGGGCGAGGGCCCCATAAGGTGGTTTATAAAACAGCGGGCACATTTGACGCCTCGCTGAATATAATCTGCAAATCGGGAGAGGACAACGAATACAAGAAAGCCCTGATCCAGATATCGGAATGCAAGTGCGTGGCTGATTTCGCTGCCGACCCGGTGCAGGGTACCGCGCCATTGACGGTCCGTTTCACGGACAAGTCCGAAAATGCGGTCAATTGGATTTGGTCTTTTCCCGGCGGCACGCCTTCTTCCATGCAGGGTCGAGGACCGCACACGATTGTTTATAATGTTCTCGGGGATTATGACGTCTCCCTGCAGATCAATTGCAGCAACGGGCAGGACCTGCTGCAGCGCGAGAATTATATCCACGTACAAGCCGTGGATGTGCTGGGCGATTACGGCGATGCGCCGGAGGGACGCATCGCCTATCCTTCAACCGGCGTGATCGGCGCGTTTCCCACTTGCCGCTCATCCGGGTCCTCGGGGTACATTCGCCACCGTGGCAACAAGGGCTCTTTTCTCGGCAACAAGGTCGATCACGAGACAGAGGGCAACGCCGGGTCCTGTTCCTCCGGGAGCCTGTTCGATCAGGATGAACTCTGCTATGAAGCGGATGCCGGCTTGTGGTCGCCGGACGCCTTTACTCTGCAGGATAGTGCCGGTGTATTGCGGGTCGTGCCGCTGTGCAGTGAATTCATCGGTACAGCCATGGGCGAACCCTGTGAAACGGCTCACTGGGGTCGGAACATCAATCTCTATTATTACACGGATCATGTCGCCGGAGGGGCTTTTGTCAATGTGTTGATCGACTGGAACCAGGATGGCCGGTGGGGAGGCTCCAGCCTGTGCACCGGTTCAGCGGCCACGGCCGAGGAACATGTCTTAAAGAACTTTTCCGTGCCGGGCGGCACAGCCGGCCATCTATCGACGCTGGATCCACCTGATTTTCTGATCGGCCCGAACTCGGGCTATGTCTGGCTGCGCATGACGATCAGCGAAACCCCGGTCCCGCTGCCGTGGGACGGCTCCGGCGAATTCTCTGAAGGGGAGAGCGAGGATTATCTGCTCAAAATCTCGCCGGAAAACAGGCTCTTTGATTACGGGGATGCGCTGTTCATGAGCCGTCTGGCCGATGGCGGCGCACAGCATCGCATGTATCAGAACGTTTGCCTCGGCAAACTGATCGATCCGGAAGAAGAGGGCCTGCCGGACGCCGAGGCCATGGGCGATGATCAACGCGGGCAGGACGATGAAGACGGCGTGGAATTGCCGACTGAATGGACGGC
>CAZKQR010000020.1:11809-21735 GCA_964554965.1 uncultured Cytophagia bacterium
ACGCAGGTGGCGGTGACCGCAATGGTCGGAGGCATGCTCAAGGCCTGGGTGGATTTCAATCAGGACAAGGATTGGGATGATAAAGGCGAGCTGGTGCTCGATAGCCAACTGGCGGCCGGCCGGAACAGCCTGACCGTTCACGTGCCTGACGACGCCAAAGAGGGTTCAACCTATGCGCGATTCCGCTTCAGCCTGCAGCCGATCCCCGGCCCCGGCGGCTTTGCCGTGGATGGCGAGGTAGAGGATTATCGGGTTTATATCAACGTTGCGCACTATGATTACGGGGATGCCCTCCTGCCTTTCCCGACCTCCCTGGTGGACGACGGCCCCCGTCATTTGATATCATCGCTCTATTTCGGCGCAGCGGTGGATTGGGAGGCTGACGGAGTTCCCTCCGCTAACTGTGACGCTGACGACAACACCGGCATGGACGATGAGGACGGCATCCAGTTCTTCCCGCCTTTTGTTCCCGGTTATCATTTTGACTATTCGGTTTCCCTGTCCGCTCCCGGCTATATTACCGCCTGGATCGATTTCAACAAGGATGGCGACTGGGAGGACGATTGGGAGCAGATCCAGCTGGGTAGAACGCTTGTGGAACCGCGAACTGATCATCCGGGAATGCCGCACTATTTTTCAGCGTATATTCCTGCGGACGCGCCCTTGGAGCGGGTGGCGGCGCGTTTCCGCATCAGCAGCACACCCGAGCTATCCAGTAGCGGATCAGCCGGCGATGGCGAGGTGGAGGATTATAGTTTTCCCATCGGCGCGGGCATGGATTCCCTGGATTGGGGTGATGCGCCGGATCCGCCCTATCCTACCCTGCTCGCGCATGACGGCCCGCGTCATATTCTCTGCGATCGCGCCGGTTTTATGATCATGGATGATGAGCCGGACGGACAACCGTCCGCTCTGGCGGATGGCGATGATGTGAACGGCATCAACGATGAGAATCATTACCGGTTCATAACCCCGCTGGTTCGCGGCCACAACGCGCAATTAGAGTTCTGGCCGAATGACAGCAGCGTTCTCAACGGTTGGATAGACTTTAATGCCGACGGCGATTGGGATGATCCTTTCGAACACTGCATCGAGGACCTGGCGGTCAGCAATTTGAGACATCCTGACACCGCAACCTTCAAGGTGCCGCTGAGCACGGTGGAGGGCTATTCTTACGCCCGCTTGCGCATCGGCGAGGATGGGGGCATCGGCTATACCGGATTGGCGGTTTTCGGCAGTGTTGAGGATTACCGCATTTACCTGGGCGAGTCCTCAACCGCCTGCGAGAAAGATTCGCTCGCCCTGGTCGCGCTGTATCGCAGCACCAACGGCAGCGAGTGGACGAACCACAGCAACTGGCTGACCGGGCCGCTCTCCACCTGGTACGGGGTTGAGCTGGATAGTTGTCGGGTCAGCGTCCTGCGCTTGCAGAAAAACAATCTGACCGGCGCCCTTCCTGCGGAGATCGGCGATCTCACGGCCATGCGAGTCCTTGATCTGAGCAATCTCACTTTCTTCGATTCAACGTCGAATCAAATCGGCGGTCCTCTGCCTCGGGAACTCGGACAGTGCGCCGCTTGTGTTGAAATGAATTTGGCGCTCAACAATTTTAGCGGCGCGATCCCGCCGGAGCTGGGAAATCTGCCTTCCCTGCAAAAACTGGGGATCGATGCCTGCGATCTTTCCGGCGCCATTCCGCCGGAATTGGGCCGTCTCAGCCATTTGACTGAATTGTCGCTCAGTCATAACCGCCTGGAAGGAGAGATCCCGGTCGTTCTGTGCAATTTGAGCAACCTTACTTCCCTGGCGTTGCACGACAACCAGCTGACCGGGACGATTCCGCCGGAGATCAGCAGATTGGCGAATCTGCGGTCGCTGTATATGGGCAACAATCTGTTGCGCGGACCTTTTCCAGCGGCGGTATGCGATCTGCGTCAATTGAACCATCTCAGCCTGCAGGGGAACGGGTTTACCGGGACGATTCCGCCGAGTATCGGAGATTTAACCAACCTTGTCACCCTAGGCCTCGATGAGAACCAGTTTGAAGGCGAGTTGCCGGCTGAGCTCTATTCTTTGACCAATTTGGTTTTTTTGGGTTTGCGCGTCAACCAGTTCATCGGTGAGATTGCACCGGCCATAGGCTCCTTGTCGAACCTCAGGCGGCTATGGTTGGGCAACAATCATTTTTCCGGTGAATTTCCCGATGAGATCACTCGTTTGACCAACCTTGTACTCCTCGAGATGAGGAGCACTTGGATCACAGGTTTTCCGAATGTGGCCGCCATGCCGTCGTTGAATTCTCTGTATCTGGAAAACAACCGTTTGACCTTCGGCGATATCGAGGCGAATATGGGCATTACAAGTTTTACCTATGTCCCGCAGGACAGCCTCAGCCGCAAACGGGACACCACCCTGATCGCCGGCAGGCCGTTTCAGCTCCATGTCGAGGTGGACGGCACAGCGAACGCCTATCAGTGGCAGCGCAACGGCGTCGATCTGCCTGGCCGCAACAGTGCGACCCTGACCATTTTGGCGGTGTCGGCGGCCGACACCGGCAGCTATATCTGCCGCATCACCAACAGCATTGCCGTCGATTTGAATCTGTATACCCGGCCGGTGCACCTGTACCTCGAGGGGGCTACGGAGGTGCAGGTGCCGCCGGCCCTTATTCCGGACCGCTATGCCCTTGAACAGAACTATCCGAATCCTTTCAATCCGGAGACCCGCATCGTCTACCAGCTGCCGCGGCCGTCCCGAGTGTGGCTGGGGATTTATAATTTGCAGGGACAGTGCATCCGCTTGCTGGTGAATGACAGTCAGGAGGCCGGCATGCACAGCGTTGTCTGGGACGGATGCGATGATCATGGAGTAAAGATGAGTTCGGATATCTATTTTTACCGAATAAAGGCCGGTGATTTTTCAGCGGTGCGAAAAATGGTTTTTCTTCAATAGGGAACAACAGGACCTGGCTCTGAACCGCTATCGTCGATTAAACCGTTCTTATGGATAGAGTCTGTACTTTTTTCAGTGACGAAATGAATCCATTGGAGCGGCTTTTACCGTGCTGGTACAAAGCAGTTATTATTTTTCAGAGGAGATGAGCAACATGAAAACAAAAAATGTCTGGTTCGCATGGTGCATGGCGATCTGTGTCAGCTTCGGTTTTGCCGGGCGAAGCAACGCACAGGACCTTTTCGAAGGGCAGGCTCCGCCGGTTCGCACACAGGAGGTCCTGAAAAGCAGTGCCGCGGCCGGGGACGCACGGATTAACGTGGCCGGCGGATTTGACTTTAACGACGGCACACTGCAGGGTTGGAGCTATGAAGGACCGACCGATGAAGTCAGGCATGGTCCGTTCGCCAGCAACTTTTCCATCGGCTGGGCTGACGCCGTGAACCACCCGACGGCAAGTCTTGGCGAAACGATTGGCAATCACCTCGGCTCGTACATGATCAGCAATGTCGGCAGACACGGCATCACCAATCCCGGGGGACAACTGTGGATATTCACTTTGATATCTCCTGATATCTCAGCCGATCCGGTCTGGCAAAATGCCAGGGGTTTTTCGATCAAGCTCCTCAATGCCATGGATCTGATCGGCGCTCTCGATGGACACCTGGATCTAAAGGTCAACCTTTACGTGGAAATCTATGATCAGAATCAGGCAAAGGTACGCGGCTTCCAGGCGTTCGAGGCCGATCAACGCATCGCGACCTGGAATGAGAACCCGAACTGGACCAATATGAGCTTCGATTGGACAGCTGTATTGGCGCCCATCCCGCGCTATACGATAAGACATGTCATTGTCTCCCTCGAAGGCCGAATGGCCGATTATTTCGAAGGGGGTTTCTATTTCGATGAGATTCAGCCTGTGGTCTCCGGTACGGCTATTCCGCGCGACAACTGGATTCATGCCGATATAGAGACCAAACTGACGCCCGGAGATGGCGCAGAGGGGGATAACTTTGGCCAGTTCGTGGATGTGGACGGCGACTATATGATTACGGGGGCAAGCGGGGATGACAACGCAGCGGGGACGGACGCCGGCGCAGCTTATATCTATCACTGGGACGGCGCCAACTGGACCGAGCAGCAAAAGCTGGTCGCCCCGGATGGCGCGGCAGAGGATTATTTCGGCTATTCCGTGGGCATCAGCGGGGATTATGCCATTGTCGGCTCTTGCTGGGATGACGATGCAGCGGACAAGTCCGGGTCAGCCTACATCTTTAAACGTTCCGGCACAATCTGGACGCAGCAAGCCAAGCTGACGGCCAGTGACGCAGGTTTGGATAACCGGTTTGGCATTTCCGTGGCCATTGACGGGGAGTATGCCCTGGTGGGCGCGTTTTTCGACGACGATTTCGGCACGCGGTCTGGATCCGCCTATATTTTCAAACGCAGCGGTTCAACCTGGGCGCAGCAGGCCCGGCTGCTCGCTTCAGACGGCGCAGCACAGGACTTGTTTGGCGTATCTGTCAGCCTGGATGGGACGTGTGCCGCGGTTGGCGCGCGATTTCACAACAAGGGGGATATCCCGGATGCCGGCGCGGTCTATCTGTTCAGGCGCGATGGTTCAGCCTGGAACGAAGAACAAAAAATAGAGGCCAGCGACGCGGCGGCCCAGGATCTGTTTCATGAATGCTCCATCCAGGGGGATTGGCTCGCTGTCGGGGCGTACAAGAACGATAGCATGGCAAAGGACGCCGGCGCGGTCTATCTGTTCCATCGCGAGGGATCGGCATGGGTTGAGAGGCAAAAGCTGACGATAGACGATGGCGCTGTGGAAGATTTTTTCGGGGCGCGTACAGCCCTCAATGGAGACTGCCTCGTTGTGGCCGCTTATCTGGATGACGATAACGGCACGGACTCGGGATCGCTCTATGTGTTCAGGCTTGACGGGGATCAATGGCGACAGGAGACCAAGATCATCGCCAGCGACGGCGCAGAGGAGGACTGGTTCGGCTTGCCGGTGAATATGGCCGGGGAGTGGATCGTCGCCGGCGCCAGGCAGCATGACCAAAACGGCAGCAACTCCGGCGCCGTCTACCTCTACAGGTACGGGGAGAAGTACAAATGGATGCGCCCCGACATTGAGACCAAACTCAAAGCAGGAGACGGATCGGAAGGGGATGCGTACGGCGGTTTTATTGATAAAGAGGGGCTCTGGTACATTGTTGGCGCGCATTTGGATGACAATGCGGGCGGAAAAGATGCCGGCGCGGCTTATCTGTACCAGTGGAATGGCATGAAATGGATAGAGTCTAAAAAACTATTGGCAGCGGACGGCGCTGCGGAGGATTATTTCGGCTACGCCGTGGGCATCAGCGGCGACTATGCCATTGTCGGCGCCTGCTGGGACGATGACGCGGCCGACAAATCGGGCTCGGCCTATATTTTCAAGAGGACAGGCTCGGATTGGGTGCAACAAGCCAAGCTGGTGGCCAATGATGCAGGCCAGGACAACCGGTTCGGCATCTCAGTGGCCCTCGACGGCGAGTACGCTCTGGTGGGCGCTTTTTTCGATGATGATTTCGGCACGCGTTCCGGCTCGGCTTATATATTCAAACGGGATGGAACAACCTGGACCCAGCAGGCGAGGCTGCTGGCGTCGGACGGCGCAGCCAACGACTGGTACGGCGTCTGCACAGCTTTGGATGGGGATTATGCGGCGGTCGGGTCTCGTTATCATGACAACGGGGCCATCAGTGACGCCGGCGCCGTGTATGTGTACAAACGATCCGGTACGGCTTGGAACGAACAGCAAAAGCTGGTGGCCGGGGACGGCGCCGCAGCGGATCTTTTCCATCAATGCTCCATCGCGGGATCATGGCTGGCGGTCGGCGCCTATCAGAATGACGGCAAGGCGAAGAACGCCGGAGCGGTCTACCTCTTTCACTACGATGGTTCGGCCTGGCGCGAGCGGCAAAAGATAGTGGCTGACGACGGCGCAGAGGGAGATCTTTTCGGCGCTCATACTTTTCTCCACGAAAAAGGCTTGGCCGTCAGCGCTTATTTGGACGATGACAACGGCAAGGACTCGGGATCGCTCTATGTTTTCCGATTTGACGGCAGCCAATGGACACAGGAGACCAAGATCATCGCCAGTGACGGCGCGCCGGAGGATTGGTTCAGCTTGCCGGTGGTTTATGAAGGGGGGTGGATCATTGCCGGCGCTCGGCAGGATGATGACAAGGGCGATAATTCGGGCGCGATCTATGTCTACAGGTACTTGAACCCGACTACCGCGGCAGAAGATAAAGAGCTCTATCTGCCACACTCCTGCCGGCTGGAGCAGAATTATCCGAACCCCTTTAATCCCCAGACCACGATCCGCTATCAGCTCTCTGATCCGGCAACCGCTGTTCTCACCATTTACGACGCTAGGGGCCGTACGGTGGCGGTCCTGGATCAGGGAGAGCAAGCCCCGGGAGAGCATGCTGTTTTATGGCGAGGCTCGGACGGCATGGGCCGGCCGGTTTCATCCGGACTCTATTTCTATCGCCTGGAGGTGCGTCCGACGACGACGGGCGAACCTTTGTTCATGGAGCTGAAGAAAATGATCTTTTTAAAATGATCTACCAGGGGATCTCCATCTCCAGCTCGCGCGGAGCTGCGGGAATGTAATACAGATCGAATTTCATCCAGTCTTTGCCGCCCGGTGCATCGTACAAATAGACCCGGGCGGTAAAGTCGTTTTCCGCACTGGGCTGCTCAAAGATGAACGGGTGAATCGGCCGCGAGTAGAGATCCACAGGGATCACGGTCACCTGCTGCTTCGGCAGTGGAGCGAAAAATTTCGCCTCCTTGACCTGCGGCCCGTCCCACTGCAGATGTTCAATCCAATAGCGATCGCCCTGGATGTGCAGGATATCCCGCCCGTCGATTTCCACCTCAAAGTGGAGGAACTTGACCGCACGGTCTTGGTGCTCCTGCAACACCTGCGCATAGCGCTGCTGCTGTCGAGCAAGTGTCCTCTCAATTTCTTTGTTGGTCGGCGCCTTGGCCAGACGTTCTTCCGCCGCCGCCCTGTCCTGCACCATCTCCTCCGCGTTGCTGATGAGCTGATCGATGCCAAAGAGCTCATACTTGTATCCCGGCACTGCCTTGAACCGCTCGATGGTGCGAACAAGGCGGGATAGCGCGTTGGCCAGAGAGTCCCGCTGCGCCGGCGTCGCTTTTTCGCGATAGGCGAAATAGGCGAACGCCGTTTCGACGTAAGAGATGTTCGTAGCAATCAGCTGTCGCGTCATCTCCAGCGAGTTTTCCGTTTTGTCCGCCAGCGCCTGATCCGCGATGAGCGGTTGCGCCTCTTCGAACAGCTTTTGCATGCGCACCGCGGTGTTCAGGCCGTGGTGCAGGTACATGAACGTTTCGCTTTGCCACGGCTTGCAGCGCAGATAGATTTCGTGGAGGAAATCCATATGCTCGCGGCCGTGATCGAGTCCGGAATAGCCCATGGCCGGGAACTGGCCTACGCGCATGTGGACAAAGGAATTGAATTTTCCATAGGACACCGGTTCGATGTGCAGGCCATACTGATAGGCGGCCGGTGACAGCAGATGGATGGCGGCCATTTTTTCAGCCGCAGCGGCGCCGAAATGGATGGAGCAGTAATCGCGCGCGATTTGCTCGATCTCCTCGTTCAGGTCCCATGAGAGTCGATAGAGCACATAGCTGGTCATGCTGCCCGTATTCCAGGCGTCCATCCGCCCGCCGGCGAGAAAGCCGCTGCCGGTCACGTTGTGTTCCGGCGCTCGGGTGAAGGTCTGCAGTCCCGCCTGAAAATAGGGGCCGGGAAAGGTCGGAAAAATATGCGACCCCGAGCCCTCGTAATAGTTCATGGTCTCGAAGCCCACCAGGGTCTGGTGCGGCGTGAGGTTGAAGGTCGGGTTATAGGGTTGAAACCACCAGCGGTCCGCTGCGGTGATTTTAGGGATCAGGTAGAGATTCCGGGTAGGAATTTCGTCGGTAAAGATTTTTTTATAAATATCCGGCTGATTGTGTTGCTCGTAGGACACCAGGCTCCAGGTGAAATGAAAATAGGTTTTGTCGAACTCGCCGACCACGACGTCATACATCTTTTTGACAAAGGTGCGAAAACGCAGATCCAGAGGCATGAGGCACTCGGGCCGTTCGTGCATCACGTCAAAAGCTAGATAGTCATCCCAGAATCCCGAGATGTCGTCGTTGCACAGTTCGATGCCGTCGAGTTCAGGCAGCGCGGTGAACAGCAACCGGTACTTTTCCTGAAGCGCATCCCAGAACAGCGAATCGCAGGGCGAGAGAGAAGCCCCGGTTTTTTCCATCAACGAAGGGTGAAAGGTGAATTCGTTGGCAAAGCTGAAATACTTTAAATGCAGGCGGTGCGCATAGTCGATGAGCGCCTTGGTTTTCAGGCGGTTCTGTTCATTGCGCTGTCTCTCCGGTTCAGAGTCCCACGGCACCAGATCCAGCACCGCAGGGCCGGACACCCAATTGATAGAGTGGCGCAGCGCGTTTTGCATCTCCTCCCGAGTTTCGCCGCTGCTGCCGCGCCGGCCCCAGGCCAGACTGACCCGTATCGGCAGATCCGGTTCCCGCCTTGCTTGAATATCCGGCAACCCCTTGAACACGCGCAAGCGGTCCCATAGCCAATACAATCCGTAGACATCGCCGATGAGCGAGCCACCGGCGACCACGATCACTCTGCGGCCGTTGATCTCGCGGGTGACGATCTCATAGCCCTGCTCGTCCGTTAGGCCTTGCAGTACAAGGGTGTGATTCTGCAGCAGCTTTTTGGTCAGGCGGTTGCGTCCGGCATCGCCGACGAGGATGGCATGGGTTGCCGGCAGGGCCCGGTCTTCGGCCATGGCAAAGGAGAGGCCAGAGGCCGTTCCGCTCTCCCGCAGATCCCGGACCGCGACGGAGATCGCCTCGTCCTGCTGCAGGGCTTTGCTGCAGACGATGGTCCAGGATTCCGCGCTGAACGAGGCTCCGATTCCAATCAGGCAGCACACCCACAGAGCTTTCCAAGGATGAACGGTAGCACCTATCATATCCGACCTTTCCGTTAATGAAGGACTGCTGCCGGGCGCAGCGCGTTCCCGATGGATGGAAGCAATTCCATCGACCCTTCCGGCGCTGGCACCGTTGCTTTCACGCCCCCGAACAAACGGGCAATAAAAATCGTACGATGTTTTTCGGCCCGCCCGCTCTATTTCAGGGTTCGGCCGGTGTGCCTTTCAATGCTCTGTCGAGAAATTGGTAAGCGGCCTCTCTGATCTCAGGCGGAAAATCGTGCCCTGTATCCGGGTTGACCATGATCAGTTTGTCGCTCGCTTGAAAAAGAGCGTAAACCGGTTTGGCCGCATTCACACAATCATGCACACCCGAAACCTCAAAGTTGTCGTCCCTCAGCGGCGCATTGATGAAAACAGCACGGGGAGCGATGGCGGTCAGCACGTCGGAAAAATCGAACGGCATTTTTGCCGGATCCTTGTCAAAGACGGTGGCGATTCTGGGCATATAGCCCCGGTGGCTCCAGCCGGTCAGATCGCCGCCGCTATATTTGAAAAAGGAATTGAATCCGCAGCTGCTGACCACCGCTTTGATCCGGCGGTCAAATGCAGAAACAAAAAGCGAATTGTGGCCGCCGAGAGAATGGCCTATGCATCCGATCCGGAGCGGATCCACTTCGCTGAGGGACTGCAGCAGATCGATCGCAGCGATGTGGTTCCAGATCCCCTTCATGGTGGCACTCTGATAGCCGTGCTGATAGGGATCATAGGCATAGTCGCCGAAATTTGGATAATCCGGCGCCAGCGTCACATATCCCCGGTTGGCCAGTTCAAGCGCATAATGCAGGTTGGCCAGTCCGTTTACCCCGGCAGGCTCTCCCTTGCCGGTTTCCGTGGTCTGATGAAGACAGAGAATGGCCGGCGCAGGGC
>CAZKQR010000021.1:0-21498 GCA_964554965.1 uncultured Cytophagia bacterium
AAAGGAAAATCGACATGGAAAAAATCGCGCTTCAAGCCTATAAAAATATCGTCTTTTTCACCGGCGCCGGCATGTCGGCCGAAAGCGGCATCCACACCTTCCGCGGCAAAGGCGGCCGTTGGCAGGAATACAACTGGCAGGAGGTCGCCTGCCAGCGCGCCTTTGATCGCGACCCAGAGAGAGTGCTGGACTTCCACCGCCTGCGCCGGCAGGAGGCGATCAGCTGCGCGCCGCATGCGGGCCACCGGGTGATTGCCGATCTCGAGGCCGCCCGGCCGGGGGTGACCGTGGTGACCCAGAACATCGACGGCATGCACCAGCGCGCGGGAAGCATTAAAGTGCACGAACTGCACGGCTGCCTCTGGCGGGTGCGCTGTCCGCAGCACGGCGTTTCGGAGGATCCGGATCCCACCTTTTCGACGCGGCGCTGTCCGCAGTGCGGCAGCTGGTTGCGGCCGGATATCGTCTGGTTCGAGGACATGCTGGATGACAAGGTGGTGGCCGCGGCGACGCGGGCGATTCTGGCATGCGACCTGCTGATCAGTATCGGCACCTCGGCGGTGGTCTGGCCGGCGGCCGGCTATCCCGAGCTGGCAAAGAGGAACGGCGCCTTTTGCGTCGAGATCAACCCGGAGCCCTCGGAGATCAGCGACCTCTATGAGCGCGTCATCCGCGGCAAGGCGGGGCAGGTGCTGCCGGAGCTGTTTGAATGAGAACTGCCATCGGAAATGACCGGCTCTTTTATTAAAAATTACACCAAAAACATATCACACGCTGATATCATCCGATCAATACAATGAACCAGCAGGCGAATTTACAGCGTAGCCAACCAGAAAACAGACCCCAAGAAATTTGTTGATCATCTTGATGCCAGAAAGGATTAAAAACCCGCTGATCATCAGAGTGACGTCAGGTGTCATGGGATTGGTTTTCTTTACCTGTCAAAAAAAGACTCCTGCCCGTCTTACCGAAGCTAGAAGAGCAGGAGTCATCAGCTTGCGCGCGTACAGTGAACCCCATCACACAGACAATGTACGTAATACGAACCCGGCCATCAAGCGCATTCTTAAAGCCTGATTGAATCAGCCAGCTGTTTCGTCCACCAGCGGCGATGATCAGAGGTGATAATAATTTGATAAGGATCTTTACAAGCTTCTGGAAGAAATCTCTGATTGTTTGAGTGGATGTATCAGATAGTATTCGAGCTGTGTCGCCAGCCAAAAGGTTTGCTTAGGGAGGCGGCCATCTCTAAACTTCGCATCTCCGGGTGCAAACCAGCTCGCCGCCAGCACCAGATTCGCTTTTTTAGAGAGCGCACTTTTGATAAAAATATCCAGCTCATCCCCGAGGTGGTTTCGCCCCTCCGGCAAGATCAGGGTGCCGTTGATGGCGCCGGTGGGGTGAGGAATATAAAACCGGTTATATTTCACCTCAATGCGAGTAGAAGGCGCAGGGAAAAACTCAGCCATGATCTCTCGATCATCCAGATTGCTCCACTGCACCAGATTCATCCAACCATAATACTTGTCGCTAGCGCCATACACCGGATCAAATTGCTCGACCACGCCGGTTATTGGATTGTCTCCGCTTGCCCAGGAATAGCGCGCGGTGATGACCGGCCGCCAGCCTAGCGACCCGAAAGACCAGCCGAGCTTCGTAAAAAGTCCATACGAATCGATCCTCTGCCCGCGCTGATCGCCAAAACCCTTCGTCACACTAATCTCGTAAACGGCGCCCCGGAGAGAAGTGTGGTCGATACGAAAACCGGACCAGTAACGGGTAAAACTTTGATCCTTCATATAGTCCGCACTGCCCGGCCGCTTGACTGCAGCGAACAAGTCGAAGGCAAAGCCCCTGGCCTTGTAGGAGCCATATATTCCGGCGCCTAAAAACTCGGTATGGCTGAACAAAAGATGAGTCTTGTGCGGATCGTGTATCTTGGTGCCGCCGGCCCAGGCCTCAACCGACGCTCTGTCGCGCTGCCAGTTGAGCCGCAGCGCATCCCAGGTCCAGCGCCCGGTGTTACCCCATTCTCCGGGTCCAAAAATCCGATAGTCCGCACAATAAATCTTTTGCCGCCCAAGCGTCAAAACCGTATGGGGAATAAGCTGGCGCATCTGCCAATAGGCGTCATAGATTTCAAAAAACTCTTCCTGCGGATTCATGATGTAAAAAGCCGTGCCGTTCTTGTCCCCGGTGCGGAAGGCCTGCGGTTCTTTGCTGTCACGCAGGGACCAGCCAAAAGCCCGGCTGTCCTGGAGATGCAGGGCGAGCAGCATATTCTTGCCCGGCGCGCCCGAAACGCCAACAATCAGCCGCTGCAGCAGCATCGTGTCATACAGCTCTCCCAGAGCCGTAGCACCCGCATCGCCATAATTCCTGGCGTTATAACCGCTGTATTTTTCCAGACGATAACGGAGACTGCCATTCACGGACCACGCCGCCGGGATATTTTGTGCCACCCCGGTCTCCAGAAAAATTAGCAGCAGTAATACCATGCCGGCAAAGACCTTGCGCATCGTTTTCTTCCCACCTGTTCTAAAAACGGCTGAGGCCTGAGGAAGTGGGCAATCTTTTTGCACAACGTAAAATGCATTTGAACCAAGCTCCCGCCTGCAACCCGCGAAACTCCTGTTGCGATCGTACCTAAAAATTTACTCGGTCATCGCTCACATGCTTGTTGGCCAGCCAGATGATGCCAGCGAACAAAACAGCGGCCGGGATAATGATGAACCAGTGGTTGATCCCGAGCAGCACCGAGATATCCCCGGTGATTTCGCCCGTCAGAAGGGCTGATTTGACTGGCTTGATCGTCCACGCATAGATAAAAATGCCAAAGGCCATTCCGAAGAGGGCAATAATCGACTCTCTTTTCCCCTCGCCGATCCTGGCGGCCAAGGTCCCCGGACAATATCCCAGGAGCCCCATACCAACCCCAAAAATCAGCCCGCCGACCAGCTTGCCCCAGTCGAGACTTTTCAGACTCAGCGTGAGCAAACCCGCATCGCCCAATAGATAAAAAAGTATCATGGAACTGATCACAGCGGTCAACATGAACTTTAGGATCTTGAAATCCTTCAGAAGCAGCATGCCCATCACGCGCGGATACTTGGTGACACCAGTGCGGGTGAGGATATAGCCAAAGAGAAAGCCGGTTATCAGTCCAAACATAATCTTAATGAGCAGCATGGTCGCCTCCAGTCCTGGGGTACAAAAACCTGGCGGTGATGATGCCGCCCGCGAAAAAAGACGCCCCGGCGACGATACTGCCAAGGGAAAGGTGGGCCCAGCCCTGCAGGATGTTGCCGGTCGTGCAGCCTCCGGACATCGCCGCCCCATACCCCAGCAGGATACTGCCGAGAATCACGACTGCGACGCGCCTGGTTGAACTCTTGCCGTGATATTTGACCCAGGTCGCAGGCAGCCACTCCGGCGACCAGGTTTTGGAAAGTTTCGCCGCAGTGAATCCGCCAATAATCAATCCAATCACCAGAAAGAATTCAATCAACGCATCTGGTTTGGTGCCGAAGCGCTGGATGACGGGATTGTCGCGGAGCCCATCAAAAAGCCGGCCAAAAGCGGCGGCGATATAGCCGAATCCGGCGGTGACGCCGAAGGGATAGTGGCGTTCCGCGATAGCGCTGAAGACAAAATAGGTGGCCACGGACAGAAGTGAGGTCAGAAGCCCCCCTTTCAGCCAGTGCCATTCCCTTGAATTGTCGATTTGCATGTCTTTCTCCTGTTTTGTTTTCCGATCGAATTGATCATTTCAGCATCAGGATTTCTTTCTGATTTTTGCCGGCGGCAATAAAAACCTGGAACCCGGCGAACGCTGGCATGGCGATAGCGGCCACCTACTCGCTTGTCAACCAGGCGATCAGCTCTTCATCTTTGGGGATGCGGCCATAGGATTTAACGGTTCCGTTCACCACCAGTGCGGGCGTCATCATCACCTTGTACTCCATTATTCTTTTAAAATCTGTCACTTTCTCCAAAAGAATTTCAATACGTTCTCTTGCAGCCACTTCCTTGACTCGTGCTTCAAGAATGTTGCATTTTGGGCAGCCCGTGCCCAGCACTTGAACGATCATGGTTGTTCCTTTCATGGGTCATGGTTTTGAAAGATTTGCTTAAAGCCGGTGTTGCTGAACTGAAGCCTGACATGGGCGGGCTTAAGCGGGCCTATCTTTTCAATTTTTGAAACAGAGCCGTCAATTTGTTTTCATAGGCGGATCTGATCGCTGGTTCTTCTTCTGCCAGAGGGCGGACCGGGATGAGGTCATGCACCTCTCCCGGTGTCAGACCGGCATGATAAAACAACTCGATAGCCCCGCTCAGCATAGCTGGCATGCCGGACGCTAACTCTTCTTCGGATAAGCCAAAGGTTCTGCCCAGTTCGAATAGATGCTGCCACTGGAACCAGAAATAGGTTGGGCCCATCGCGATGATCATGGCATAGGCTTCGATTTTTTCTTCCGGTACTTCGATACAGTCGCCGACGCTGGAAAAAAGAGCTTTCAGTTCACTCTGTTCCGCCGGTGCCAAAGCGTGCGAAAAGGCACAGGGATTGTGTCCGCGACCGATAAGTGAGGCCGCTGAGGGAAGCCAGCGGGTAATGCGGTTGAATCCATTCAGTCCGGCTGTCAACCTTTCTAGCGTAACTTTTGGCGCCAGAGAGATGATGACAGCGTCTTCCTTGAGACGATTCCTGACGCCCTCCATTCCGGCGGTCATAGCCGGTGGATGCAACGCCAGAAAAACATAGTCCTGCCGGGCAACCTCAGCGGCATCTTTTGTGGATTCTAAAAAAGGGAACTTTTTCTGCAGATCAGCCGCAACGTCACCATCGATATCGTTGACAAGGATACGATCTGCCAGACCGTCCGCTCGCTTGAATCCTTCCATCAGGATTCGCGTGACGCGGCCGGCGCCGATAAAGCCCCAGCTCTTTTTCGACATAACGAGTTCCTACCGTAATTGCCCGCTGTATAAAGCGTAAAATTCATCTCTGATTTCATCTCGCACACGGCGAAATTGATTCAATACATATTCTTCTTCGCCTTTCACCAGAGCTGGATCGTCAAACCCGATATGCAACCGATTCTTTACCGGCCCCCAAAAAACCGGGCAGGTTTCATTGGCGTGATCGCACATTAAAAAGATTGCATAAAGTGCACTGATCAATACCTATGCTTATAATTCGATATTCATAGAAATGTAGGAATCTTTAACGATTTGGGCAAGTACTTTCACGATATAATAGCCTTGCCTCGATTATTTTCCGCATCATTTCGGTTGAACACCCAAATTGACAATGGATAAATCATAACAGTTCGTTCTGGCTGTTTTCTGTGTACGGGAGGGATCATTTATCGAAAGGCCCTCCTCGCATCTTCCAACGGATACAGGAATAACCGGTCGCCGGCTTCTCACGACAGTTTGTGCTCGCTAGTGAAACAAGAGACAAAAAAAGCTTGATTTCTGAGACGAGCTGCACTATATTATATGCCTATTAGCGCATATAAGCATGTTTGAGGGTTCTTACAATGTCCAATCCCGCTGTTCTATTCAAGGCCCTGGGCGACGAAACCCGGCTGCGGCTGATCCATCTTTTGCTGCACACGGAGCATGAACTTTGTGTCTGTGAAATGGTCGATTCGTTGCTGCTGCCGCAATATCAGATATCCAAACACCTGACCCTTCTTAAAAATGCCGGCCTACTGCAGGCCAACCGGAGAGGTACCTGGGTCTACTATCATCTGCTTCGCGAGGAGGCCTCCCTACTGGGGGAATTGATAGATTTGCTGAGCAGGCACCTTCCTTCGGTTTATGTTGAGGATGCCCAACGGTTGCAGCACCGGTTAGCTTCACGAGAAGCAGACAAATGCGTCATTGGCTTTGTTGCCGAGAGGCTGCTATAGAATGAACAAAGGATTAAAAGAAGCCGCCTATATTTTCCTGATCTCTTTGGCGATTTCTGTGGTGGTGAATTTTCTTCACCCTAAAGCGATCTCCTGGTCACTGGGCCGGCCGGCGGCAGTGACATATTTTACTTGAAGATCGGTTCTGAAACTAGAAAAAACAGGGAGAATGAATCATGGCAAAATCTGTAAGCAAACGATTGTCGTTCCTGGATCGCTTTTTGACCATTTGGATATTCATGGCCATGGCCATCGGCGTTTTCTCGGGGTACTTTTTCCCGAAAATTGTTAATTTTTGGAATGCTTTTCAGATCGGTACGACCAACATTCCCATTGCCATTGGTTTAATTTTAATGATGTATCCGCCGCTGGCCAAAGTCAAGTACGAGGAACTGGGCGGGGTTTTTCGCAATTGGCGCGTGCTTGGATTGTCGCTGGTGCAAAACTGGATCGTGGGACCGATTCTTATGTTGTTCCTTGCCGTTATCTTTCTACGAGATTACCCTGACTATATGTATGGGCTGATCATGATTGGTATCGCACGCTGCATAGCTATGGTCATCGTGTGGAATGATCTGGCAAAGGGAGACACAGAATACGCCGCCGGGCTGGTGGCGTTCAACTCTATCTTCCAGGTAATATTCTATTCGATCTATGCATACATTTTCATCACTATAGTGCCCACGTGGTTCGGACTCAAAGGCGCCTCAGTTCATGTTACCATCCTGCAGATCGCCGAGAGTGTGTTTATCTATCTTGGCATTCCATTTATCGCGGGAATCATAACCAGATTTTCCTTGATCAAACTAAAAAGCAAGCAATGGTACGAAACGCGCTTTATTCCAAAAATTAGCCCAATCACTCTCATTGCACTCTTGTTCACGATCATTGTGATGTTTTCGCTCAAGGGCGAGTATATCGTCGAATTGCCCATGGATGTGATACGCATCGCCATCCCGCTTTTCATTTATTTTGTAGTGATGTTTTTAATCTCTTTTGCTATGAGTAAAAAAGCAGGCGCCAACTATGCTCAGAGCGCGACTCTGTCATTCACTGCGGCCAGCAATAACTTTGAACTCGCCATTGCCGTGGCTGTGGCCGTTTTTGGAATCAACTCGGGACAGGCGTTTGCTGCTGTGATCGGCCCATTGGTGGAAGTGCCGGTCATGATTGGTTTAGTCAATGTGGCGCTCTATTTTCAGAAAAGATATTTCACAGCTGAATTGAGGCAGTCATCACGGGGATAATCTCGGCAGCTGCGACGGGACAAATTTTCCAGCAAGCATTTTGAATGAATGGCCCGAGATGGATAATGGGAATGCAGGATTACTTGAAAGAGGAAGAACGTTATGGACATGCACACTAAATGGGCGGCCGAAGAATTCTTGCGTCATATCGAATCGTCTCCGGCGATGGAACGTTTTCGTGCTGCGCAAAACACCTACAATCATGATCCCGAAGTGACCGGCTGCGGGAGCAATTTTTAGCCTTGACCCAGGAATTGCATACTAGAGAAAAAAATCATGCCCTCACTGAGGATGAAATCAGCCGCTATAAAACCCTGCAGCACCAGATTGGCAGTCACACCATCTCCAGAGAGCTCGCAGTGGTACAGCAGGCGCTGATCGATGAACTGAAAACCTGTAATACCGAGATGAGCCAGGTCATGGGATTCGATTTTGCGAGTACAGCTTTGCCGGTCTCGTCCTGCTGCTAATGGATTCGATCTCCAGCTGCCTGATGTCTCTTTACTGCGGCATCAGGCAAGGCTGGAAGACAACAGCTGTATCAATATCTCCTCCTGCCTGCCCAAACCTTCCTAAACACCAAAGATGCCGCAACCCCGACCCCCTGCGCGGGGTACATCAAACGTGTTTAATTGCCGGCCTGGCCGCTTTTGTGTACAGGATCATATAAACCGCCGGCACAAAAATAAAGACCAGCAGCAATCCAATCAATATCCCGCCAATGACCACGATAGCCATGGGCTTGAGCATCTCAGTGCCATCGCCGATGGTAAGCGCCAGAGGTAAAAGACCGAACAGGCTGTTGATGTTTGTGATTAAAATGGGCCTCAGCCGGATCAGGGCGGCCTGTCGGACCGACTGATATATTTCAATCCCTTGCCCGCGCAGTTCATCGATAAAAGTGAGCAGGAGTACGCCGTTGTTGATCTCCATGCCGGTCAGCATGATGATGCCGACCAAAGCGGTCACACTGACGGGGGTGTGGGTGAGATAGAGCGCCAGCGTCATCCCCGCCAGTGAGAGCGGTATGCGAATCATGATAATCAGCGGTTCTAAAAAACTTTCAAAATAGAGCACCAAGACGGCGTATCCCAGGAACAGCGCAAATAAAAGGATCACGGCCATCTGCTGCATGTTTTCGGCCAGCATCTGGGATTGACCGCCATAGGCGAGCCGGTATCCGGACGGCAATTGATAGTTGGCAAGCTGTCGCTTGACCGCTGAAGTCGCATCGCCGACGCTCATCCCCGCAACATTGGCCGTCACCTTGATGATACGGTCTTGATTTTTTCGATCGATCTGCACCGGTCCGGTGAGTTGAGCCACTTTAGCCAGAGTCTGCAAAGGCACCTTGTCCCCGCTGCGGGTCGTGACGATCAGATTCTCCAGATCGGAGGCTGAGCGAATCTCCCGTTCATCCATGACAAGACGGAGGGGATAATAATAGGCGCCCTCCTTGTAGCGTGTGGGCACAACACCGCCCACCAGGGTCCTCACCGCCGTTCCGGTCTCCTCGAGGCTGACGCCCAAATCGAAGGCTCTGGCGCGGTCCACCAGAACCTGATACTCGGGTTTGGTCAGCTGCAGGGATATGTCCAACCCGGCGAGAAAATCGAGCGCCCTTAGCTCGTTCCGGAGAGCTGCGGCCTGTCTGAAAATATCCGGCATCGACTCGCTGCGCGGCGCCGTAACCTCCAGCTCGATGTCGAATTGTCCAATTTGACGAATGCCTTTCATCTTGTTGTGAAAAACTTTCAACGTGGCGCCCGGTATCCGGGCGGCTTGCATAACTTTTGGGCGCAGCATTTCGACATATTCATCGGTATCCATCGGCCGCTGGGCCGCTGGCACCAGTTCGATGTTGATTTCGCCCTCAAAGCTGTTTTCTGTCGTCACCAATCCCCAGACTTTGCCGCCGGAAAGGACGGCATAACCGTGCACATATTCCTGCTTATTCACCAGGTTCTCGATTTGCCCCAGCACGCGATCAGTCTCTTCCATGGCCGTTCCGGTCGGCATGATCACCTTGATGGTAATCAAACCATCATCCGCTTTGGGAAGAAATTCAGCGCCGGTTTTACTCAGAAAAAAATATCCTGGGACCAGAAGCAGCAGAAAAAGCATCAGGACAAACCAGCGGTGTTTCAGGGACCAGTTCAACACGGGCTCATAGATAGATATAATGGCATTAATGCTCTTGTCCGCTACCCGCGCAGCCACACCATATCTTTGGCTGACCGGCCGGCCTTCCGGATAAAAGAGTTGCATGAACATGGGCGTGATGGTGAGAGATACCAGCATGGAGAGAAAGATGATAATCGCCAGCGTAAACACCAACTCACGGAATAACAGGGAGGAGAGGCCCGGGATCAATAAAAAAGGGATAAATAACGCCATAAAAGTAAGCGTAGCCGTAGTGATGGCCGCGCTGACCTGCAGCGCGCCGGTGGTAACTAATTTTTTCGTGCCAGGCTCTTGTTCCTGCATGCGAGTGATATTCTCGATCATGACGACGCTGTTATCGAGCACAACGGTCATGGAGACCACCAAGGCGCCGAGGGTGAAGATATTGACGGAAAAGCCAAGCATATACATGATGAAAAAGGTGCCCATGATGGTGGCCGGAAGACTGAAGATCAAAGCGAGAAGGCGGCGCCAGCCGGTCAGAAAGAAGCCCGTGACCAGAGTCACAAGCACAGCCGCCAGGCCAAGTGAATCGCGCACCCCATTAGTCGCCAGGCGGATATAGTCCGCCTGATCGTAGATCCGCTCCAGCCGTATGGTAGGCGGTATTTCAAGGGTCAACTCCTCCATGCGCACGGCGATCAGATCCGAAACCTCTACGGCATTGGCCTCGGCCTGCTTGAAAATGGAGATGCGTACCCCTTCGTGTCCGTTGTACTTGGTGCGAATCCGCTGCAGAGCGTGGTAATCCTCCACCGTTGCGATATCTTTGAGATAGATTTGTCCGCCTGCCGCCGATTTTTTCAACGGCAGATTGCGGATCTGGTCGAGCGACTGAAATTCGCCATAGGTCCGCACAATAAAGTCGCGGGATCCGGTGAGAATACGACCGCCGACCATATCAACATTATCCGCTTTGAGCCGGTCCGAGATCTCTTTGAGCGACAATGCATAGCCCTGCACCTTCCCGGCATCGATATGAACACGTATCTCACGCATCATGCCGCCGGAGAGCGCGGTACCGGCCGATCCTTTCACTGAGGCAAATTTCTCCTGGAATTCATTTTCCACCCAGGTGCGCAATTGCGTCAAACTCATATTTTCGGCGGAGACCAGGATTTCCACTACCGGCAATTGGGTGGGATCCGCTTTAAAGATCACCGGCTCCAGGATGCCCTGCGGCAGCTCCTTTTTGACCAGCCCCATTTTCGCCAGCACATCCTGATAGGCAATGTCGCGATCCACGCTGTAATCAAAATTGACCAGCAGGGTATAGACGCCTTCTTCGCACGTCGATTCAATATAATCGAGATTGTCGACCGTGGCCATCTTGCGCTCAACCACCATCGCCACTTCATTTTCCATCTGTTCCGGTGTGGCGCCCGGCCAATAAACATAAACCTTGACCATGGGGTAGGTGATATCCGGCAGCATATTGGTGGGCATGCGCAGATATCCGGCAATGCCCACCACGATGACGACGATCATCAGCATGATAACGCCGGCCGGCCTTTTAATGGATTCTACGGTGAGTTTCATTTTTGTTTTTCTTTTCCCGGGGCAACAAGTTTCACTTTTGCGTTGTCTCTGACCATTTGCTGGCCCATCACAACGACCTTTTCCGCTGCTTCGATGCCGGCAAGGATCTCTACTCTGTTATCCATTCGGATTCCAGTCGAGACACCCCGGCGATGGGCCATACTGTCCGAATCGACAATGAAAAGGAACTGCTGGCCGTCGATGGTTGTGAGTAAAGCCTCTTCGGGTACGGATACGGCTTTTTCAGATACACGGGTGGGGATACGGATCTGCGCCATCATGCCCGGCAAGAGTTTCCAGACGCCACGATTTTCGATTTTTACATCGAATTTGATGTTTCGGCTGCCGGCATCCACTTGCGGATAGATCGTAAAGATCCGGCCGTTGAACGTTTCTTCCGGATAAGCAGCCAGCAGCACTGGCAGTGCGCGCGCACTCTGCAGGGCGGTATAATACTTTTCATTAATTTCCGCTCGAATAAGCAGAGAGTTCAAATCACTGATGGTCACTATTTTATCCCTGCTTTTGACCTGGCTTCCCATATCCAGCCATCGTTGAGTGACGACGCCGTTCAGCGGGCTGATCACGGGAACGGTCTGATAGACCGTCCTGGCATAGGCGAGATTTTTTTTCACCGAATCGATTTGTCCGCTGATTCTGACACGGTTCGTAGAATCAGCCGCGGAAGCTTGATAGGCTTGCTGCAGCTGTTTCAACGCCCATTGGGTGTTGCCGATCAAGGAAAGACGCTCGGTGGGGTTGATGACAGCGATGAGTTGATCCCTGGTTGCCCTCGCATTCTCCCGAACATACAAAGCCTCGATGACGCCGTCAACCGGAGAAAGCACCTCACTGGAAATATCCGCCTGAATCGTGCCGGTGATATCGATATAGGAAATCATGCGCGAGGTTTGCGCCGGCGCAACCTGAACGAAGGCCGGCCGGACAGCCGCTTTTTTGCCCTCGCTTTGATCTTTCTGACAGTGGACAAAGCTTACGGAAAGTATCAATCCGGCAGCCAGATAGTACCATGTATTCTTTCTCATTATGGTCTCGCTGTGAAGGGGTTCACATCATTGCCGGTGAGATAGTGCAGCCTGGCAATCGATTGTAAATAGGCGGCCACCGATTCACGATAGTTGGTTTCCGCCTGAGAGAGGGCTGCTTGCGCGTCGAGGATATCAATAATAACGCCTTGACCATTTTGATATTTCAAGGCGGCATTTTCATAGGTTTCGCGTGCGATTTGTTCAATTTCCAAATTTTGCACAATATCGATCTTGAATCGATCAAAATCGTTAAGCGTTACCTTGATATCATTTTTCAAATCCAACAGGGTCTCATTCTTTTCATCCGCCCATTGATTGGCCCGGAGCATGCTTTGCTGGCTGCGAATTTTGAATTCTCTCCCGCCGGCATAAGGGAAGGTGTAGCGTAGTCCGAACCCGATGTTGTAATTAAAGTTGTTCCCATAAGGAAGGTAGCCGTCTTCCCAGCTGGTGATCGCGAAAGAGTAGACCTCAGGACGATTTGTTCGTCCCAGCAAATCCTGCCGCTTCAGTTCGATGTTCATCTGTCCGTCCAGGGCCAAAAGGGAAGGATGATGGAGCAGCGTAAAAGAATAGAGGGAATCCTCATCGAACCACCTGGCTTTGTACAGGTCGTACCATCGCGCATTGGCATCGATCAACCGCAGCGGCCGGTTATCTTCAATGCCGCACCGGCTTTTGATCCTGATCTCCATCGCCAGGCGTTGCGCTTCAGCATTCTGCAAGGATTTACGCTCTTTTGCAATGCTGAGCGCGACCCGCAAAACATCCATGCGTGAAACCTTGCCGATGTTGTAAAGATTTTCCGCATAGCGCTGATGCGCCTCGAGCTGCTGCAGACTGCTCTGCAGGACTTCGAGTCTGGCCTGCGCCTTGATCCATTCAAAGTAGAGATCAGTCACCTGCCATGTGATCTGCTGCTGAATCCGGCGCTGTTGGCTCTCGTTGACTCCCAGCTCTTCAGCCACCATTTTCCGCTGGATGAATGCCTGTCCGCCGTCATAGAGATTCAGATGAGCGGTAAAATCAGTATAGACATCACTACGGGTATCACCCAACAATTTCTGCTTGTTGGGGAGAAGAAATTTCCAGTACGACGCGCTGGCTTGCGCCGAAAACAAGGGGAGGTAGTCGGTCTTGATAATATCCAGTTCCGCTTCGATGATGGAGGATTGCTTCTGATTGGCTTGCAAAAGGTAGCTATTTTGCTGAGCCATCTGGATCAATTCATCCAGTGAATGGGGAGCGCCATCATCTGGCGCAGCGCCAAGCCAAGCAGAAAAAGAGAGAATAAAACAAAAGAAAATGATGGCCGCTTTTCTCATCAACTTTTTTCCAATTTATCGTGCATCAGAGACCGAATGAGTCCATCCCAAAAGATACAGTTTGCTTTTGCGGGGCTTATGAGATATCGATCGCACCTGAGACAATCATTAAACAGAACTTGTCCAGAAAAATTCAAGCGGGCAGCAGGATCATGCCCGCTTTATCCGCAGCTATAATGCGATGCCATAGGCCACATTGATAACGGCAATCAGATCCTTGAGAATTTTTCCGGCAGGTTCGGGTTCCTTGTTGACCACGTGTATCGTCAGCTCATCCAGCTGAGCGGAGAGATTCTTCAAAGCCGACTGATAGCTCTGGCAACGCGCCGGATCTCGGGGTGCGGGGCAGGGTGCCAGGAGAACCTGGTCCCGGGACTTTAACAGATCGGTCATCATCCCCTGAACCGAAGAGAGTCCGGATTTCTGTTCTTCGTCGATGATCTTTTTGGCCAGCTTGCGCAAGTGAAACAAACGATCCGCTGCGTAGACGAGATGATTTTCTTCGTGCAGCTTTACGAAAAGACCACACGTCATACTGCAGGCCTGGAAGGCCTCCTTGACATAGCTATCCGCAAGCTGCGTTTCCATATCCCGGATACCCTGCTGAATGGCTTCCATGCGTGCACCGAATGCATCATCCGCGCGGTAGGCCGCCGGGGGCTGGGTTTCATATTTTAGCCGGACTTGTTCCCAGAGCAAGCCGGCCTGCCTAATATGTTCCAGCGCTTTGCTCTTCTTGGCACTATCATCCTCTTTGAACAAGGTCTGGACGAGAGCGCAATACTGCCGGATCTCCAGCCGGCTTTGCAGCACCATATGGTCAAAATCCTGCAGTTGTTGTGCAGCCTTGATCTCCTCCTCGCCGGTTTGCGCCAGAGTGCCGCTCATTACACTGGATACCGCAAGAAATACAAGCAAAACGAACAAGGCCACCGAAATAGTTATCTTTTGCATCTTCTCCTCCATCACAGAACGATCTCTATTTTAGTGCAGCCAATCTACAACAGGGGTTTTATCAAATCCCAAATCATTTTCAGCGCGATCATATAAAGAATCACGCCTATGGACGTCTTGACCTGCTGCCGGCTCAGTTTTTTCCGCATCAGATAGGCCCCCAGCACTGCGCCGGCGATCGAGCCTGCAGCGCAAAATGCCAGAAGCGAAACCTGGATATTCCCCGTGGTGGCATGCCCTAAAAATCCCGCCAAAGATGAAAAGATGACGATAAAACCGGTGGTGGCCGAGGCCTTCTTGGGATTGAACCCCAGCCAGACAAGCACAGGGACGATAAAGTTGCCGCCACCCACACCCAACAATCCGCCCAGATAGCCGGCAAAGGCGCCTACGCCCACGCCATAGCCGATCAGTTTTTTGTCGTTCATCTCGACCGGTTTTTCCTTCGCCTTGTAGAAAAGCATCATCGAACCGGCAAAGATCAGAAAGCCGACAAACAGCCAGAGCAGCACTTCCCGGGGCAGATGCTGGGCAGTGCGCGCACCCAAAGGCGAGAGAGCGGTCGCCACAATCAGAATAGGCAGGGCGGTCCTGAAGACGATCAGCTTGTCGCGGGCATAGCTGAGGGAGGCGAAGATCATGGCGATCGAGTTCAGCAGCAGGGCGGTGGACATGGCCGTTAAAAGCGGGACGCCCAACGCCAGAAAGACCGGTATCAAAATAAAAGCGGCGCCCACACCGGCGATGGTCAACACTGTGGTAAAGACAAAGGTAACAACACCCGCAATGATAAATGTTAGCATTTTTTCTTCTCCATCCGCCTCAATTTCAGACGACATCCTTGATCAGCAAAAATAGTGCGACGCCCCAGAGTACGATGCCAAATACCTTACGAACTCCCCTCGGGTTTAATCTTTCAGCCATAATATGAGAGCCGGCTTCACTGCCTAAAAATACTGCAAGGGTACAGGCTCCCCAGATGAACCAGTCAGGCTTCGCGGCCATCGCCAGGTGCGCCGTAAAACTTGACACGCCCGAGCAGGTGACCACAAAGGCTGACGTAGCGGCAGCGGCTTTTGCCTCCAGCCCTGCAATATAGAGTAAAGGCACAACAAAAGAGCCGCCACCGCGCCCAATCAGACCTGCAACCAGCCCAAGAATACTCCCGCCGGTTACTCCGAGCACAACACGTCCGCTTGAAGAAATCCGCCCTTGTCTGGGCTTCCATCCCGATAGCATCAGGGACGCTGCAGCCGCCGTGAAAAGAGCGAAAAAACCGATTAACGGTTTGACGGGGAGCTGGACATTAAGCCATGCGCCCAACGGAGGCAAAATCAACATGGTGACGGCAAAAGGCAGAGCCGCTTTCCAATCCACCATTTTCTTCAGCGTATAGGTGGTGGTTGCAGTGAAGGTATTCACCACATTCAACAACATCCCCAGGGGAATGGCCTCAGTTTTGAAATCGAGGCCCATCCAATAGAGAATAGGAATGTAAAGTTGTGAGCCTCCCATGCCCAGCATCGAAAAAACAAGCGCGATGCAAAAAAAAAGAAAAGGCGACAAATAAATGATGTCCATCTGATCTTCCGGCTAATTTATTTGTCATATCCAGAACAGGGGATACAAACAGGCTTCCCGTCTATGGTGCGTACATAGCGATCAAAAACGTACTCGCCGCACAGACTGCATTTGCTTTTGCTGAAGGATCCTTGGGGCGGCGTGAACTTGTAGTCGTAAATGGGCTTAACATTGAACATGAAATCATCATTCTGTTCATACACCCAATTGATCACTTCATCGGCGACGGTTTGCGGAATCTGCGAGGGCTCGACGCCGCGCTTGCGGTAGCTGAAGAATTCGAACTTGCCCATGGCATCCATAAAATCGGCTTTGAGGGCGTAACGCACAGCGCCTTTTTCCAAATAGTGAACATGAAAGAATACAGCGGCCAGCTTTCCGTAAAAGGTCCTGTCCACCAGCGACTTGCCGTATGTGGCGCCGGTCGCCGCCTGAATCCCGTCAATAAAACAGATTTGCGGATGGCCTATTCCGGCTTCCGGAAAGACAAAGAGGGTATGATCTTTTTCCCGCTCAACGCCCAGATACGCCAGCGCGAGCTTGCCCATGCGATAACCGATGGGCATAAAAGGACAACGATGGCCATGAAACTCAAAAGCCCAATCCGGCGGAACCACTTTTTTAGTACTCATTTTAGATCTCCTATTTTGATGTTGTTTTCGTTTGGCATTGGAGTGCCAATTTTTCTCAGGATATGATCGACAATTTCGTCCACTTTCTCCTCCGTAACCGGGGTCTGACCCTTGATAATTCCAAAATCGGTCGTATGGATGTGTTGAAACGAAGTGATGCCCCGATGTTGCAGGATCTTTTCGGCACAATTAATGGGACAACCATCCAGTACGATCAGAGTGGTAAATTCTGTTTTGGACTTTTCTGCGAAGACCTCGTCGATTGCAAGCCTCGCCAGACAAAGCATTCTGGCTTTGCCGCTCTTCACCAGTTTGCGCGCTACCAAATCCGAGAACTGCCCGGTGTTGGATGCACCGGAGCAGGCGACGATACCGATCATTTCTGAACGCATGAGTATTTACTCCTCACATTTCCTACCTTTAGCGATCGTTCATCCCTAAAAAAAAGCAGTGTAGATGAAATAGACGCCTCCGAGCAGGACCAGGACGCCGGCGCCTTTTTTCACCCAGCCGGTAGCCCGCGATTGAGAACTCCAGTTCAAATAGTCCTGTACCCAGTGGCCGAGTCCGCCGGCGAGCGCGATGACCGCACTATGACCGACGCCAAAGGCGAGGATCAACAACACGGGTTTTACCCATCCGCTCTGCGCCATGCTGAACACGATGCCCAGGACCGGGGCCATATAGGCAAAGGTGCAGGGACCGAGCCCGATGCCGAACAGCAAGCCCAATCCCAATGCGCCCCAGTACCCCGTCTTACTGGAAGATAAAGGGAGACTGCTCCAGTTCAAGGAGATGACATCCAACAGATAGAGTCCCATAATGATGAAAACAGCTGCGACTAAAACATTACCCCATACGCCCACATCGCCGATCAGCCGCCCCAACGAGGCGGTGATGACGCCAACCAGAGCGATGGTGATGAGAATGCCAAAGGCAAAAACCAATGCTAATAAAAATGACTGTCGTGTGCTTTTGATTTCCCGGCTGGTAATATAGCCGATGATGAGCGGGATGCTGGAGAGATGGCAGGGACTGAGCAATATGCTTAAAATTCCCCATAGCAGCGATGCCAATAAGGCCAAATAAAAGCTAAAGGCCATGAGTTGACTTAAATAACCGAAAAGGCCATCGATCATGATTTGCTTTCCTTTTTAACCGGTTTCAAACCGTGGGATTGCAGCAGCTGATCGATCTCCTCCTCCGGGAAAAATCCTTCGTGGCGAAAGAACTCTTTACCCTCAGCATCGAGAAAGACCTGGGTGGGGATCAGACGAATGCGATATTGCATGGCGTATTTTTTCTGCTCAGGCCTCCAGACATCATAAAAAAGGATCTTCACCTGATCGCCATACCTGGTCTCGATCGACTTCATCACCGGCTGCATGGCCTTGCAGGGGATGCAGTTGACCGAACCCAATTCGATAAATGTGATCTTGGCATTGTTGCTTGCCGCTTTGGCATTATCCTCTTTTGGCTTGTCCGCGCCATTGCAGGCGCTCGAGCAGAACAGCAAAAAAAGACCAAGGGAAAAGGGGAGCATTTTTTTCATCGCAACCTCATGCAAAGATGATCATTTTATACCAGGCGATGCTGGCCAGTTTTTGTTATCATGCATGCCAGATCAGGATTTAAACGGTTTGTTTGATCGTGATATAGGCTTTTCAGCTGTTATGGATGCCGAGACGACATACTCCTCCAGATTCCGCCCCGACGCCCAATCCGTGATAAAACTCCTGCTCTCGTCCTTCGGCTTGATATCAATCCGGATGAAACCCGCCTCGGCCAGCAGCACCTTCAGTTCCATGATGGTCAGGGCACCGGCGGCGCAGGCGGCGTAGAGATCAAGATTGGCGCGGATCTCCAGCGGCAGCTCTGCAGTGGCGACAACGTCGGAGATGGCCAGGCGTCCGCCCGGCTTGAGCACGCGAAAGGCCTCCACAAAGACCGCCAGCTTGTCGGTGGAGAGATTGATCACGCAGTTGGAGATGATGACATCAATCAGATTGTCCGCGACCGGCAGCGCTTCGATCTCGCCCAGGCGGAAAGAGACCTGGCTGTAGCCGCCCTCGCGGGCATTGGCGCGGGCCCGGGCGACCATCTCCGGAGTCATGTCGACGCCGATAACGTAACCCTCCTCGCCCACCTGTTGAGCCGCGAGAAAACAGTCGAACCCGGCGCCGCTGCCGAGGTCGAGCACCACTTCGCCCGGCTTGAGTGCGGCGATGGCTTGAGGATTGCCGCAGCCGAGTCCCAGGTTTGCCCCTGCGGGCACTGCACCCAATTCCGCGGCGGAATAGCCGATCCGCGCCGACTCCCAGCCGGGTTCGCCGCCTCCGCAGCAGCCGGAATCCCCACCACAGCAGGAACCGCCCTGCTGTACCGCCGCGCGGTAGCGCGTTCGCACAGCTGCGCGGATTTTCTCTTCATTGGCTTCGCTCATGTACACCTCAACTGATCATCTGCTTCAGTTCATCCAGTCCGGGCACCCGGCCAAAAGCCTTGACTTCGCCATCCACCGCCAGGGCCGGGGTCATCATGATACGAAATTTCCGGATTTCGTTGAGGGTGTTGATCTTTTCGATTACATATGCGATGCCCAGCTCCTGGGCCGCCTGTTCGGTCATCTGCTGCAGTTTGTTGCACTTGGGGCAGCCCATGCCGAGGATTTGCAGTTTTTTCATAACAAACACTCCTGTCTTGTTTCAATTGATACGTTGCGCCCGGCCGCCTACGGAAAACCGGCGGCATCCTAAGCTTCTCAAAACAGCCACCCGAAAAACAATCCGGTGATCGTGGCCATTATCACCACCAGAGTGACGAACACCACCGTTTTCTTGCCGCCCATCACCGAGCGCAGCACCAGCATGCTCGGCAGTGAAAGCGCCGGACCCGCCAGCAGCAGCGCCAGCGCCGGGCCTTTGCCCATGCCGCTGCCGATCAGTCCCTGCAAAATCGGCACCTCGGTCAGAGTGGCGAAATACATAAAAGCGCCGGCGATCGAGGCGAAAAAGTTGGCGAAGAGGGAGTTGCCGCCCACCGCCTGACTCACCCAGGCGGAGGGGATCAGCCCCTCCTGGCCGACGCGGCCGAGCAATGCGCCGGCAACAAAAACCCCGATCAGCAGCAGCGGCAGGATCTGTTTGGCAAAACCCCAGCTGGCGGCGAACCACTCGCCGGCTTCGCCCTTGTCCATGGCGGTGATGACGGCCAAACCGATCGAACCGGCCGCGAAGAGCAGCACCGGACTAGCGGGCGTGAAAAGCCCCAACAGAACCGCCGGCGCGGCGGCCAAAGCGAGGCGCAGCCAGCTCAGTTTGAACCAGAGTCCGAGCACGGCGACGAGGCCAAGGGTGCTGACCGCGGTGAGGGTCCATTTGAGGGTATAGACGGATTGCCAGAAACCGCTCTCCTCCGCCGGTTTGCCCCAGTTGGCGAAGACCAGGATGGCGATCATCAGGGCAAAATAGATCACCGTCTGCCAGAGCGGCCGGCCGGCTTTGCTCCCCTCGACCAGGGCCAGACCCTCCTCCTCCGTTTTTTCGTGCCGGAAGATAAAATGCATCAGCAGGCCGATGATGACTGCAAAAACGATGGCGCCGACCGCTCGGGCCACGCCCAGCTCCAGACCAAGGATGCGGGCGGTGAGGATGATGGCCAGAACGTTGATCGCCGGTCCGGAGTAGAGAAATGCGGTCGCCGGTCCGAGCCCCGCGCCCATAGTATAGATGCCGGAGAAGAGCGGCAGCACGGTGCAGGAGCAGACCGCCAGGATCGTGCCCGAAACCGAGGCAACCCCATAGGCCAAAAACTTGTTCGATTTCGGGCCGAGGTATTTCATCACCGACTCCTGGCTGACAAAGACGCCGATCGCCCCGGCTATAAAGAAGGCCGGCACCAGGCAGAGCAGCACATGTTCGCGCGCGTACCACTTGACCAGGTGGAAGGCCTCCATGATCGCGTTATCAAACCGTTTGCTGCCGATGGGCATATAGTATAAAAAGATGAACGCGACGACGATCCAGAGCAGTGTCTTGATCTCTTTTTTCCAGTCCATGGATTACTTTTGCCTCAATAAGGTTCATTTGTATTGAATTGGCACTCCACCGCCAGCACACCCCTCACTCCCGGCGTTCGTATTATCAGCGGAGTGTTTCAACTGCGATAAATTATATGCCGCTGCCACCTTGGGCCCCGGCAACGGCCTGCGCCAAGCGCCTGCCTGCTTTCGCGCCAAAGCTTATCTGCCGGTGCTGCAGAGCCGGTGGCGATCGATGTGATCCGCCCGTTCGCGGTCCGCGCAAACGGCAGCATCCTGACCAAGACGCTCTGACAGGATCGGCCAGATCTGCGCGAAAAGGGGATCAGGTGTCTGGGCCAGGTGATAATTGATCCACTTGCCCTCTTTTTCGTCCTCGATCAGTCCGGCGTTCTTGAGCTGGCTCAGATGGGCAGAGACCGTCGAAGTAGCCAGACCGATCAGTTCGGTGATCTCGCACACGCATAAACTACGCTTTTCCAATATCTTCAGGATACGCAAACGTCCGTGATCGGAAATGGCCTTCAGAATATCGACAGGCTTGTTCATAAAGGGCCTTTGATTTGAACATTTCGTTAATTTTAGTAATATAGTAACAAATAGTGGAAGATGCAAGGATTTTGATGAAAGAATAGTGCGAGAAGAATAAAACGCAGGCTGCGTCCGGCAAGAGGTTGCGGTGGAAGGTGGGAGAAAAAAATCAGGGTAATCTATGAAACGTATTCCGGATTCCAGTCCCGTGCGCCATGAACGACGCCTGTAATCCAGATTTCTTTCACTTCAATGCGGTACATAATGCGATACGAGCCAACAGTAATTTCCCTGGATAACGTATCGCCTACCTCGGGTATGATGCGGCCGGAGAGAGGATAGAATTGGAGGCGTTCGACTTTTTCGATTATACGGGAAATCATCAAGGCCGCCCGATCGGTTGAATCACGCGCTATATACCCGGCAATGGCGTCCAGATCAGCCAGCGCGGATGGGGCCCAAATTATTTGACCCATTTTTGCAGTCTCTTTTTGGC